>JAJRWU010000201.1 GCA_024276655.1 Planctomycetota bacterium | reverse complement strand
GTCGCTGCCGTAGTGATACTTGAAGCAAGGAGGAACGAGATTGGCAACGGAAGTCAGGCCCTCATTCGGAACATAGGCGTCGGACTTTTCACGTCTTGGACGACATACTTCCTGTTCCACGGCTCGAGCTAGGACGACAGTCGCGTCTTGATTCGCGCGGCGCGTATCGTCGTCTTACGTTTGAAAACGGTGCGTTCTTTTCCAATTTCCTCCGCCATGACGCTGATGGCGAGTGAGTTTGGGGCTCACTGATCGCTCTGAAAATTCACTCTGAGAATTTTCCTGGCGCATTTCTTCTCCCAATTCTCAATCGCTGGACGCTTCGCGGGCGACCGGTTTTGTGCGCCCACATCCGAGAGGGATGCCGCGCGACAACCACCTTGGCTGCAAGCCGACAATACAACCCAACGCTGCACAACCGAACGCTGCACGGTTTGTCGTCGATATTGTTCTTCTCGTCGAATTTGTTCGGGCTTCACAGCCGCCACATTGAAGAGGCAACCAAAATGTCCGGTGGACACGAAATACTTTCACTGATCGGCCAACGTCAGAACCTCGACCAGTTCCGCAAGGAAAATTGGGTCGGTTCCTTCGAGCACTACCTGGAGTTGGTGGAGCGCGACGCCAGCGTTACGCGCAACGCCTTCCAACGTGTTTACGACATGATCGTTTCCGCCGGCATCGATGTGAACGAAGCGCCGCGTGGAGAAAAACAAACCCACTATCGGTTCTTCGACGCCCAAGACGATGCCGACGACGACGCAATTTTCGGTCTGGAAGATTCCCTGCAATCCTTGGTGCATGCATTGAAGAGCGCGGCGCAAGGTTACGGTATCGAAAAACGCGTGCTCCTCCTGCATGGACCGGTCGGCAGCAGCAAGAGCACCATCGCCCGCATTATCAAACGCGGACTAGAGCGCTACACCGCACAAGACACCGGCGCGCTGTACACGCTGGGTTGGGTTACGCCGCAAAGCGACGATATCCAGTGGTGCCCAATGCACGAAGAACCTCTGCACCTAATTCCCAAACGCTTTCGCCAAGAAGTGGAAACCCGTCTGAACGCGGACCAGAAAAAAAGCGAACCGCCGCGACCCGCCAAGCGGCCGGTGAAAATCAGCGGTGAGTTGTGCCCGTTTTGCCGTTTTCTGTACGCCGAACGCTTGAACGCCCACCACGGCGATTGGGTGCAAGCCATTCAAGATGTGCGCGTCAAACGCATCATTCTCAACGAGCAAGACCGCATCGGCATCGGCACTTTCCAGCCCAAGGACGAAAAAAATCAAGACTCCACCGAACTGACAGGCGATATCAACTACCGAAAAATCGCCGACTACGGCAGCGATAGCGATCCTCGCGCGTTTAATTTCGATGGCGAATTCAATATCGCGAACCGTGGTTTGATTGAGTTTATCGAAGTGCTCAAACTCGACGTGGCCTTCCTCTACGATTTACTCGGCGCCAGCCAGGAACACAAAATCAAGCCGAAGAAGTTTTCCCAAACCGATATCGATGAAGTCATTATCGGCCACACCAACGAGCCGGAATATCGGCGTTTGCAGAACAATGAGTTCATGGAGGCGTTGCGCGATCGTACGGTGAAAATCGATATTCCGTATGTCACGAAACTGTCGAACGAAATCAAGATTTACGAAAAAGACTACAACGCACAAACCGTTCACGGCAAGCATATCGCGCCGCATACGATCGAAATGGCGGCCATGTGGGCGGTTCTGACGCGTCTCGAAGACCCCAAGCATGCCAGTTTAACCCGGCTGCAAAAAATGAAGTTGTACGATGGAAAATCGCTGCCGGGCTTCACCGAGGAAAACATCAAGGAACTGCGGGACGAAACCACCAACGAGGGAATGCACGGCATTTCACCGCGTTTCGTGCAAGACAAAATATCGAACGCCTTGGTGGCCCACGCCGACGCCACCTCCATCAACCCGTTCATGGTGCTCAACGAACTCGAAGCCGGTCTGAAGCACCATTCGCTGATCAATAGTGAGGAAGAGCGTTCGCTCTACATGGAATTGATCGGCGTGGTCAAGGAAGAGTATGAGAATATCGTCAAGAATGAAGTGCAGCGCGCCATCGCCGCCGACGAAGACGCCCTCCACCGACTCTGCGCGAACTACATCGACAGCGTCAAGGCGTACACCCAGCGCGAGAAGGTGAAGAACAAGTTCACCGGTGAATATGAACAACCCGACGAACGACTGATGCGCTCCGTTGAGGAGAAAATCGATATCGCCGATAGCCGCAAGGACGACTTCCGCCGCGAAATCATGAACTACATCGGCGCGCTCTCCATTGATGGAAAAACGTTCGACTTCAAAACCAACGAACGACTTTACAAAGCCTTGCAGCTCAAACTTTTTGAAGATCAGAAAGATTCGATCAAACTCACCAGCTTGGTTTCCAACGTGGTCGATCAAGATACGCAGGCCAAAATTGATGTGGTCAAATCTCGACTGATCCGAGATTGCGGCTACGACGACGAAAGCGCCACCGACGTGCTGAACTACGTTG
Source organism: Planctomycetota bacterium (assembly GCA_024276655.1). Taxonomy (GTDB): domain Bacteria; phylum Planctomycetota; class Planctomycetia; order Pirellulales; family Pirellulaceae; genus SZUA-33. The sequence goes on along the minus strand of JAJRWU010000201.1, from coordinate 17,919 downwards.
CCAGCATCTTCGCCCGAGGAGACGCCAGCGAAAGCTAACCGGAGATATCGCCATGGCGATGAAAATTGATAAAGACGTCAAACGATTTCAAAAGATCGTCCGCGGCGCGATCAGGAAAAATTTGCGCAAGTACGTCACGCAAAGCGAAATGTTTGGCCGCCAGGGAAAAGACATAGTCAGTATCCCGCTGCCGGCGCTGGCCGTGCCCCACTTTCATTTTGGCAATAACCAGGGCGGCGTCGGGCAGGGCGAGGGAGAAGAGGGGCAACCGATCGCGCGCGGCGATGACGATGGCTCCGGGCAAGGCGCCGCCGGAAGCGAACCCGGCCAGCACATTCAGGAGGTGGAGGTCACGCTGGAGGAATTGGCCGAAATTCTGGGCGAAGAGCTGCAACTGCCGCGCATCGAACCCAAGGGCGCCTCGAACATTTCCCAAGAGAAATCTCGCTACAACAGCATTCGCCGCGTGGGGCCGGAATCGCTGCGGCACTTCAAACGCACGTACATTCAGGCGTTGCGGCGGCAAATTTCCGAGGGCGTTTACCAACCCAACGCGCCCCGCATTATTCCCATCAAGGAAGATCGGCGATACCGAAGTTGGACCAACACCCCCGAACCGCAAGCCAACGCCGTGATTATTTACATGATGGACGTTTCCGGTTCGATGTCCGACGAACAAAAGGCGATCGTCCGCACCGAGGCGTTCTGGATCGACACCTGGCTGAAGAGTCAGTACGAGGGCGTCGAACGTCGCTACATCATTCACGACGCGCTGGCCAAGGAAGTCGATGAACACACGTTCTACCACACGCGCGAAAGCGGCGGCACGCGAATCAGTTCGGCCTATCGGCTTTGCCTGAAACTCTTGGAAACGCGTTTCCCCGCCGAGCTATGGAACATTTATTGTTTCCACTTCTCCGATGGCGACAACTGGGGCGAAGACGGCAACCAAGCCACCGAACTGCTGCGAGATTCGCTTCTGCCGAAGTGCAACCTGTTTGGATACGGGCAAGTCGAGAGCATGTACGGCAGCGGAGAATTCATTCACGCGCTCGAAGCGGCTTTTGGTGGTAAACACGAAAACCTCGTGCTCTCGGAAATATCCGATCGCGACGCCATTCTCGATTCGATCAAGGAGTTTCTGGGGAAGGGAAAATAATCATGTCTGGCCTACAACCCTTTCGCGATTTGCCGCCGGAATTGGTCGAGGTGCAACTTCAAATGGAGGGGCACGCGCGCGAATACGGGCTCGACTTCTTTCCCACCATTTTTGAAGTCATCGATATCGAGCAACTCAACGCCATCGCCGCCTATGGCGGATTCCCCACCCGGTATCCCCATTGGCGGTTCGGCATGGAGTACGCCAAGCTTTCCCGCGGCTATGCCTATGGCCTGCAAAAAATCTACGAGATGGTGATCAACACCAATCCGTGTTATGCGTATTTACTGAGCAGTAACGCCCTGACCGACCACAAACTCGTTATCGCGCATGTTTTGGGCCATTCCGACTTCTTCAAAAATAACAACTGGTTCAGCCAAACGAATCGCCATATGCTCGACGAAATGGCGAACCATGGAAATCGTATCCGCCGCTATATGGACCGCTTCGGGGTGGATGTGGTGGAAGAGTTTGTCGACACCTGCCTGAGTATCGAAGACTTGCTCGACATCCATTCGCCGTTTATCCAGCGGTTCGATACCGAAGAAAAGTACGACTTTCCCGGAAACACCGAGAACCCCGACGACCAACCAGCCGCTGTTGGCCGTTTCCTCGCCAAATCGTACATGGACCCCTACGTGAACCCGCCCGAGAAGTTGGCGGAAGCCGAACGCGGCCGCGAGGAAGCCGCGAAGGAAGCCAAGCCGTTTCCGGCCGAGCCGATGCGCGATGTCATGCTCTTTTTATTGCAGCACGCGCCGCTGAAACCCTGGCAGCAGGATGTGCTTTCCATCATTCGCGACGAAGCCTATTACTTCGCCCCGCAAGGCCAAACCAAAATCATGAACGAAGGCTGGGCCACCTTCTGGCACTCCACCATCATGACCCGCCACGGACTCGAACCGAACGATGTGATCAACTACGCCGACCACTGCGCCGGCACGCTCGCCACATCGCCCACGCGGTTGAATCCTTACAAAATCGGCCTGGAGCTTTTTCGCCATATTGAAGACCGATGGAATCGAGGCTGCTTTGGCGAGGAGTACGAGCAATGCGACAACCTCGCCGCCAAGCAATCTTGGAATACGGAAGCGGGGCTCGGCCGTGAGAAGATTTTTGAAGTCCGCCGTATCCACAACGATCAAACATTTATCGACGAATTTCTCACGTATGATTTTTGCCGACAGAACAAAATATTTCAGTTCGGCTACAACGACGATTCCGGCTACTACGAAATCGAGAGCCGTTATTTCGAAGACGTTAAACGACAGTTGCTCGCCAATTTGACCAACCTGGGCCGGCCGCAAATCTCGGTCCGCGACGCCAATTACAAAAATCGCAACGAACTGTTTTTGGAGCACCGTTACGAGGGCGTGGAGTTAAAGATCGACCACGCACAAGCCACGTTGGAAAACATCTACAAGCTCTGGACGCGTCCCGTATCGATCGAAACGACGCTCGACGACGAGCCATGTGTTTTGTCGTTCGATGGCGGCGAACACCGTGTTTCCACGGCAAAAAACGGCGCCTCGCCTAGAAACGGCTCATCGGAAAATATTGTCATTACGAATTGAGAATTATGTTGTGCATGGTTGAAAATGGCGCCTTTTTCGTTTAACGGCAAAGCGAAGGCGACTGCGTTTTCCTGTTTTGCCCAAACGGTTTGGCTCAAAACGCAGTCGCCTTCGGCTTGCCGTTAAACGAGCCAATGCTAGTCGTGCGCAGTATATGTCGGCGGTCATTATCTCCTACGCCAGAAAGTGAGCGGTAAGAAAATGAATTACTTAAAACAAATCGAGGCCATGTGGGAGCAGTTGCGAAAGCAATCGGCTGAACAGAAAATCGCTTCGCCGGCGCACCTGACGGCTCAAACCGAATCGGGCGCCTTGCTCGCCGAAATGGAGAGTGTGGAGTGTTTGGCATGCGCTGCGCGGTCGATCTCCTTTCGACCAGTCACGCCGTGTGATACGGCCGACGCCGCCCAACAACTCGCCGCCGATGTGCGATACCTGACCGAGCCGTTGCAGCTTTTGGAATTCGACAAAACAGCCGACGTCGCTCAAATTCGGTCCGACCCGCCCGCGACCGACGCCCAAACGCGGCGCTACTTCGAATTGCTGGTGCAGCCGAATGAAATCAGTTTGCGGCGGTATGAAAAAACGCCAGGACAGCCGCGACGCGTCATTCCCGCCGCCCTAACGCGCGACGTCGTTCAACGCTTGGCCACCGACTTCGCAAACGCGGCGGTCAGCCCGTGCTGACACAACGGCTACTACAAGAGCCGATCAGGGTGTTAGCTGGCTCGCCGCAGGGGAGCATGTTCCGCGTCGTTTTTGTTCTGGCTTAACGACTCCAGAATACGCGTTGTGGAAAAACCGTCGACGACGTTCGTCACGCAAACTTCTCCGCCGTAGGCTTCCACCACCGCATGCCCCACCACTTGTTCGGTGGTGTACGTGCCGCCCTTGACGAGCACATCGGGCCGAATGGCATGCAGCAAGGCGTGGGGCGTGTCTTCGGAAAACACGACCACCGCGCCCACGCACTGAAGTGAAGCCAGCATGGCCGCCCGTTCGTATTCGCCGATGATCGGCCGGGTGGGCCCTTTCAGCCGTTGCACGCTGGCGTCGGAATTGACGGCCACGATGAGAAAATCGCCCTTGGCCGCCGCTTCGGCCAGATAACTCACGTGGCCCACGTGCAGTAGGTCGAAACAGCCGTTGGTGAACACCACGCGGCGGCCCTGTTGCCGGCTGGCTTCGGCCACTTGGGCGGCGCCCGCCAAAGAGACGATTTTCCCGCCGCCGAGTTGCGATTGTGCAAGCACGGCCGCCTTGATTTCATCTCGCGAAATGGCCGCCACGCCCGAACGCTCCACCTCAATTCCGGCCGCCACATTACCCAACGCCACCGCGTTTTCCAGCGGTTGCCCCGCCACCAAACACAGCCCCATGGCCGCCAACACCATATCGCCGGCGCCGGTGATGTCGTACACTTCGCGGGCGGTGGTGGGAAAAACCGCCTGGCATCCATTCGGTTCGATCAAGGCCATGCCATCGCGATCGAGCGTCACGACGGCGGCGGCAAAGTCGTAACGGCGGCAGAGTTCGGCCCCGGCGGCCAGCGCGTCTTTTCCTGTTTGAATCGGCCGGCCGGAAGCCCGCTCCGTTTCCAAGCGGTTCGCCTTCACCAACGTGGCGCCCCGATAATGTTCGTACTCGCCATCGGCCCGAGGATCGACCAACACGGGAATGTTCCGCGCGCGAGCCAGTTCGATAACCGCCGACGTCAACCGCGGCGTGCAAACGCCCTTGGCGTAATCGGAAATCAGCATGGCGCCGCAGCCGGCCATTTTCTCCGCCAAACCGTTGAGAATTTGTTGCTCCAACTCCGTGGGTAGCGGCTCGCGCGATTCATAATCGACGCGCAACATTTGGCTAGGATGCCGGGTTCCGGCCAAACCGACGAAGCGCTCCTTGAGCGTTGTGCGACGCGCCGCATCGGCCACGACCAAATCGGCGTCGACGCCTAGTTCTTGCAACAAGCCGAGCAATTGGCAGGCCGCTTCATCGCGACCCACCACGCCCGCGCAAACAACCTCCGCCTCCAGGGCGTGTAACATATGGACCACATTCGCCGCGCCGCCCAGGCGAATATCTTGCTCGCCGGCGCGCAACACAATCACCGGCGCCTCCTGGCTGACGCGTTCCACGGCGCCCCGCGTGTAGCGGTCGAGCATTAAATCGCCCACGACCAAAACACGGGGCCCGCCCAGTTGTTCCAAAACCTCTCGCAGCGGCGCAGCCATGGCAGTTGTTCATCCTTGAAAAACAGGGCGCGAATCCATTCAGGGTGGACGGACGCAAACGCGGACGTCGTTTCCCCAGCAGGCAATTTCAGCGTATTATCTGGGGCAAGCCACGATTCGCCAAGGCCAGTTTCCCGTGCTAGCAGTTCGCCCCTGTCTTTCCCTGTTGCCCGGCTATGTACCGGCGCGACGCAATTGCTCCCGCCCTCTCGCGCTGCCTCATGGCAAGCGAACCGAGAGCCCCGTGCCGACGAAAAAATCGTCCGCCGCGTTGTTTAGGCCGACGCCGGCTCGAATGTCGAACTGCATGTCGTTGGTGAGCAAGTACGTGAAACCGCCGTTGAAATAATGTTGGGGCTTCGCGCTGGCGGCGTTGATGGGAAACAGGCCGTACCATTCGGTGTAGGCGCCCAGTTTTTCGGTCAGTGTGTAGGCGGCCGTCCAGGATTGTGCGAATTCGCTATGGTGGTTCGTCGCGCTGGCGAGCACGGCGTTGAATTGTGAGCTTCCCGCCGTGAAGAGGAAATCGTTGATTTCCCAGGCGTAGATCCAATTGACTCCCGGGGAAACGGCGTCGGCGCTGAGCCCATCGGTTCCGCTCGGCACGGTCATTTGGGGAATCAGGGCCATTTCGGGCAACACGCCCTCTTGGGGAGTGATCCCCAGTTTCAGACCCAGATACAAATCTTCCACGCCGGAATTTCTGCTTCGTCCGGCCGCTGACTTCGAATTTGAGAGGATCGGAAAAACGCCGATCCTCAATTCCAGCCAATCGGCGATGATTCCATACCGCAAGAGCGGCTCGCCGACGGAATGCGCTTCATCGCGCACGCCGCCGTCGTTGTTTAATGCATAGGTGTAGCCAAATTCAAGCTGCGCGACGCCCAGCCCCACGGTGCTGCTGGCTTCGGTGAAGTCGGGGCGGTCGGTGACCAGTGGTTCGCTGAGGTCGGGCCCTCCGTGGGGCTCGGCTCGGTCGGTCCACTGGAAGAGCGTGCCGGGAAACCGCCGCCGGCCACGTCGCCACTCGTCGGGCTGGCCAAAACCGGCGGGATTCGTCTCGCTGGCCGAAGGGGCGCCGCCGAATAGGTCATCGTCTGCGGCCGCCACGACCTGGGAAGAGATCGCTAAAAAAACCAGTAAGGCGATACACGCACACAACTTATGTCTCGCCATGCGTTTCGGACTTTTGGTTTTTTTGTTTGGCATGCGTTTCTGGCAAGGGAAGAAATAGTGGGGGGCGGCAACGAACGGAATCGTTTTGACCTGCTGATCTTATTGTCGACCAAAATATTTATTTTGATTAGTCAAAAACAACGAAGCTATTCCGCGCAACCACTCATTTGCAAGCAATTTAGATTGACAAAACGGGTGCGGGAATAGTACTCTGAAGACAGTGGCGAAAGTGTTTTCCCGTCTTGGCTCTGTTGGGGGCCGGCTTTGGGTGAGCCTTGGCCGCGCACGTCTTATTCGATTGTTCTTCCGGCCCTGCGTTTTCTGTCTTTTGCGAGCAAGGCCGTACGAGGTCGATCATGTCTACGGAGCCAATCATGTTCGTCAAACGTTTTTTGCCGCGATTGTTGGTCGTTCTTTCGATAGTGGCCGGGCCGAATTTCGTCTTCGCCCAGGAATTGCCACCCACGCCGGCGCCGGCTGCTGCCGCGCCCAAACCGGCTGCGGCTGTTAAGCCCCCGGCTGCCGCGCCCAAACCCGCGGCGGCGGTTAAGCCCGCAGCGCCCGCGAGAAATGATCGCAGCGGTAAATACGATTCGATTAAGATCTTGTCGGCGTGGGTGCCGAAGGTCGACGCCAAACAAAATCGAGCCGTTCAGAAGAGCATCCGGGAAACCGCTCGCGATGTGGATAAAATGACCAAGGGCGCGTTGCCGCTGAGCGATCCGACGAACAAACGGAAGTTTGACGCCTACTTCAACAAATACATATTCGCGCGCATGACCGACCCCAGTCTTGCCGGGCAATACGCTGCCATGCGGCGGAAATTCTTCCGAGATAGCATTGTGCGGGCTCGGCCCGATGTTCACGCCTATATTGTTGGCCTGACATTGCGGTACATGACCTCCGTGGCGCAAAGCAAGCGGCTCTTGTTTAGCCCGGCATCGCGTTACAACGCCATGTTGATTATTGGGCTGTTGAATGAGCAGGAGGCCACTGGCATCGGCTCCAAACGCCAGCCGCCGAAACCTTATTTGTCGGCGCTCGACACGATGCTGAAAGAGTTCCGCAACCCGCAACAAATCGATGAAGTGCGCGTGGCTTGCTTGGTGGGCATTCACCGCCACGCACTGCTCGACGCCGCCTTGGCGATGAGCGGCCAGGGGCGTCTTTCCCGGGATCGCACACGCGATCTATTAACCGAAATGCAAGGGCTGGCTGCCGCCGCCACACCGCCGCCGGGTCGCACTCTCGAAGGCCACAACTGGATGCGCCGCCGCGCGATCGACGTTATCGGCGCGCTGGGCATGGTCAACTCTGCTGGTGAAACCGCGCAAATGCTCGATCGGATCGTCACTGACGCAAAGGCGCCTATATCGCTTCGTTGCACGGCGGCCTTGGCGATCGGTCGTTTGAAATTCACTGCGGCCGAAGGCTACGACGCCGCCAAAGCCGCAAAGCAAATTGGCCAGATTGCCGCCATCGCGTGTCGCAATGAGCTGTCGCACTGGGAGCAACAGATCAAACGCCAGGAGGAACGAGAAAAAAGAAAGGCGACCGGCGGCGGCGTGCAAAGCCAGATGGCTGGCGGCATGACGGGCATGGGCGGCATGGCGGGCATGGGAGCGCTTGGCGGCGGAGGAGATGAAGGCATGGATTATGGCGCTATGCTGGGCGGAAGCGTTGACGAAGACGAAGACGAAGAGGTCAAGGAAGATTTTCACATCACGGCCTCCCGTCGACGACTCAAGTACCAATTCACCTGTGTGATGAAAGCGTTGATGGGGCCCGATTCTCTTGTCAAACCTCGGCCAGGAGTCACCCTCCGGCCGGGCGGCGTTTATGCACGCGCCACAAAGAAACAGAAAGCGGAAGTCAAGAAAGTTGCTGCCGCGATCCGGAAATTGTTCACCATCACCGACCAGAAGGTTGAAGAACGAGACGCCTTTCTGAAGTCGTTGGAAGAAAATTTGCAGCCCGTCGAAATTGCCACGCGCATTGCTCCGCCGGCGCCCGCGATTCCCGCGCCCGGCGATCAACCCGACGCGCCCGATCAGCCCGATACGCCCGCCGCCAGTGCTCCAGCAGCGGGCTAACCGTGGCGTTGGCGCGTCCTTGATTGAGGCCGGCTAAAAACGATTTTCCGCACTTATTTCTCGAACAGCCCTATTTCTCTACTGAATTAGAATTTGAATCGCATGGCAAAAGGACTTGCCAACAAGGCGTTCGCCAAGAGTGGGCGGGCCGCAGCGCTGTTGCGGTTATTCTGTTGCGTCATGCTCTGGGCCGCCCCCGGTTGCGGCGCCTTCACACCGCCCTCTCTTACCCAGCGGTTCAACGAGCCCGCCGGTGAGCCGGCGCGCTCCCCCGCCGCCGAATCTGGCGAACAACCCGTAGCGACCAACCTAGCCGAGGACGCCGCGTCGGCGTCGCCCGAGCGGACGTTCGAAATTGAAAACGTGGGCTGGCGTTTGCCAACCGCCGCGTCTTTCTCCAACAGCAGCTATCGCTGGCGGCACGACGGGCTAGAGGAATTTCTCGCCAACAACGACGCTCCCCAAGCGGTGCTCTCGAAACTCGCTCGCTCACGTTCTCCGCTCACTGCGGCCACGGCGCAGATTGCCCTGGCAAGATTAGCGCCGGCGGAGAACATTGAGCGGTTGCCGGAAATCGTCGAAAACGACCAATTACCCCATGGCGTGCGGTCGGCGGCCTTGGAAACGTATGCATCACTCAAAACGGCGGCAGTTGCGGCGCAACTCCAGCAATGGCAATCTCAATTGGCGAGTTCTCTCCGTGCGGAGTGGCTACGCGCTATGGCCAGGCAAATGCCGCCCGATCAACACACGGCATTCGCCGACGCTCTCACCGCCGCCGACAATGAAGTGGTCACCGCCGCGTTGGCGGCATACGTCCTCTGGGAATTGCCTCCGCCGGAGCACGTCGCGCAGTTGTTGAACGGCCCGCAACCGCTGGTGCGGCTGGCGGCGCTGCAATCGCTCCGCCAAGGAGCGTCGGCCGAAACGCACGCAGTGGTGGATCGCCTCTCGCTTTCGCCCGATTTCACGGTCCGCCGCGAGGCGATAGCGGCCTTGGGCCGAATCGGCGACGCCCAAGCGCGCGGCAGACTCAAGCAGTTCTTGCAGCACCGCGGCGAGAATGTTCGCTCCATGGCGCTGGCGGCGTTGGCGGAAATGTCGGATTGGGAAGCTTGCGCATTGCTGCAGGACGATACGTCGTGGCGGGTTCGGCGAACGCTCGCCCAAACCTTGGAGCATTGGCCGCCCGGCGCGCAGCGGGGCCAAGTCGTGCGTTCGCTCCTGGACGACTCCAGCCCCGAAGTTCGCTTGGCCCTGGTGGCGTCGTTGCGAACGTGGCGTCCTCAAGAGTCGGCCCCTGGACTGTTTTCCTTGCTAGAAAACGACGCCAGTTTGCGCGTCCAACATGCCGCGTTGGCGGCCGTTTCCGAGCAGTTGTCGAGTGATGGCGAGAGTGATGGCGAGAAGGAGCGCGCGGCCGCTTCATCGCCGGACGCTCTGCGAAAAAAGTGGGCCCGCCGATTTGGCGTTATCGCGACGCTGCCCGCCGCCGAATCGCCGCGAAGCATCACGCCGCCGGCGCCGAGCTTCGACGCCGCATCGCTCGACGAACTGGAACAATTGCTGAGGGAGTATGCTTCCGGCGGGTTGCTGTCTGAACAAACGGCGGCGCGTCGGGCTCTGGTCAGCCTGGGCGAAACGTTGGCTCCACGGTTGGAAGCTCTCGGTGCGACCCGCCAGCCGACGTTGCCGGTCGAGTTTTATCAAGAAGTGTTGGCGGAGGCGTCGCCTCTGTTTGCCGCCATCGAACAACTGGGCGACAAAAAAGTAAGCGTCCGACGCACCGCCGCGCTGCGAATAACCGAATTGGCTCGTAGCGGCGGTTGGCCATCGCTTGCCAATCAACGAACGGCGGAACTCTTGACGCAAGAGCAAGACGTCTCGGTATGGCTCAAACTGTTGCCGTTGCTGGCCGGCGGCGCCGATCGAGCAAGCGTTACGGCGGGTTATGCGGCGATGTCGCATCCGGCGCCTCAGGTGCGTCGGGCGGCGGCGGAATTCCTGGCCGCCAGCCCCGACGAGAAACGTGAGCAGGCGCTGGCTTCGTTGCTGCGCGACAAAAATCCCGATGTCGTGACGGCGGCCGCGCGGGCGTTGGCCCAGAATGGGGAAGTGGGCGATGCGAAGCAACTGCGGCAGTTGCTCCGTTCTCGCCACACGGGTACGCGGCTGGCGGCGGCGGTCGCGTTGTCTGGGGCGCGGTTCGCGGCCGGAAATGCGGCTTTGCATCGCATCGCACACGACACCCAACGCAGCGCGCAACGCGATGCGGTTGTCGCGATGGGTGAAATTGGCGATGCCGATTTTCTTCCGACCCTGATCCAACTCCTTGACGCCACGCCTCCTATCCGGCGGGCGGCCTTGGCGTCGCTCAGGAAAATTGTCGGCGACTCAGCGCCCCGCCCCGAAAAAGACTTTCCCACCGACGCCGACCACGCCGACGCTTGGCGTTCGTGGTTTGAGCAACAAGAAGCCCTCGTCCAGAAAAAGGCGGGCAAAAAAACTGGAGAAGTCCCCAATAAGGATTCGGCTGAGGCGAATTACTGACTGTGAAGGCATCGTTTTCCGTTGGCATTGCTTCGTATGCAGGTGCAAAACGCTGTCTTAAGTCATTCGAGGGCTGTTGTTATCGTCTTCGTCTTTTTTGGTCTACGGGTTCTTTTGGGGGTCTGGGGTATTCCGATGGCCGCATCGAACACCAATTTGGAGGGAAAAACGATGTTGAAGAAGTCATTGTTTGTCGGCGGCGCCGCAGTGTTGCTGGCGGCGCTCTTTGCCGGTCGCGATGCTTGCAGTTATGTGGGCACGAGCGCGGCCTGGGTGAAGGAATCGGTGAAACGCAGCGTGCCAATCGGTTTTGAAATCGAACGCGCACGCCAGATGATCAAGGATCTAGATCCTGAAATCCAGCAGAACATGCATCTCATCGCCAAGGAAGAAGTGGAAGTTGAGAAGCTGGCGCGGGAAGTCGCTCGCGCCGAGAAGCGAATTGTTTCGGCCAAATCGGGCATCATTCGCCTGAAGGCGGACGTCGACAGCGGCGACGAATTTTTCGTCTACGGAGGCCGCGCCTGGACCATGCAGCAGGTGAAGTCGGATCTGACGCGTCGTTTCGATCGCTTTCAAACCAGCCAAGCCACGCTCGAAAAGCTGCAAAAAATCGAGCAAGCGCGTAAGAGCGGCCTGGAAGCCGCACGGCAAAAGCTGGAAGGCATGTTAGCCGCCAAGCGGCAATTGGAGGTGGACGTTGAGAACCTGGAGGCTCGCCAGAAAATGGTGGAAGTCGCCCAGACGACCAGCGATTTCAATTTCGACGACAGCCATTTGGCTCGCACCAAGGACCTGATCAACGAAATTCACACCCGTATCGACGTGGCCGAGAAGTTGGTCGATGTGGACCAAAAATTCCACGACCAAATTCCGCTCGACGAGCCGGAAGTCGATGAGAATATCTCGGATCGAATTTCGCAGTATTTCGGTGAAAGCCCCCAAGCCGAGACCTTGGTCGAGGCTCATTAAAACGCGGGAGAATTTCAGGGGCTCAGACGCAATTGTCTGGGCCCCTTTTTTGAGGGCGTATCGCTTCGGCAAAGCCTGACGCGTCCGCAGTGGTATTTGGAATGGATTGGTGAAAGACAATGTTTCAATCGTGGCGATTGCAAATTCGCGAGGCCGAGCAGGCCTACCAGCAAGGCCGCTTGCAAGAGGCGGGCGTTTTGCTTTGCGAAAACGATTTACGTCGTTTTTTGCAGGGGCGGCGTTTGGCGGCGAGGATTGCCGTTGCTTTGGCGGTTCGGGCGCAGCGGCATTTGGCCGCCGATGAAACGAGCGAAGCTTGGCGAGTCTTTGATAGCGTTTGCGAATTGGGCGGTGAAACAGACGAAGTTGTTGCGGTTCGTAGTGAATTGATGCGACGCGCCGTACTACAAGCAGAAACGCGGCTCGCCGCCCAAGATGTTGAGGCTGCTCGCTATCATTTGGAAAACGTGAGCCGCCGCGAGCTTTCCAACGATCGCTCGCTGACGCTCCAACAGGTGGTCGAGATTTTTCATTCGGCCGGCGTGGCGGAGCAGCAAGGCGATTTTAATCGGGCCGAACAGCAATGGCGGGCGGCTTTGGCTTTACGGCCAGATATTGAATCTTTGCAGCTACAAAAGGATGAATGTTTGGTAAAATGGGCGCAGTGCCGGGAGTTGGTCGATCAACTGCGCCGCGCCATGCTATGCGGCGATTGGAGCAAAACATTGGTCGTCTCGGATCAACTCCTGGAAATCGCGCCTGAGTTTGCGCTGGCGCAGACCGCGCGGCGGCGGGCTTGGAGGAAGGTTGAGTCGGGCGGTTCGAGCGACGAAGTTTTGAAGCAAGAGAGTTTGAAGCAAGACGAGGGTTTGACACAAACAGAATACCGTGCGCCGGATTTCTCGGCGACACAAACAGAGGCGGTCGCGGCGGTGCAAGAACCTCAACAGGCGATGAAAATGCTGCTTTGGGTTGACGCCGTGGGCGGATACCTGATGTTTTTTCAAGATCGAATCACGTTCGGGCAGGCCATTCCCGGCAACGATGTGTAAGCGCCGGTGCTGGCCGACTTGAAACGGCGTCATGCCGTGATTCAACGGCGCGCCGATGGTTACATTTTGGAAGCCCTGGGGCCGACGCGCGTCAACGGCGTTGCGATCAGCGGAAAAACGGTGTTGGCCGACGACGCCGATATCGAGTTTGCCGGGGGCGTTCGCTTGAAATTCCGGCAGCCGCATCCATTGAGCGCTTCGGCGCGTATTGAATTTGTCAGCGCGCATCGGCCGCCGTCGTCGGCCGACGCAATCATCATGATGGCGGAATCGTGCGTGTTGGGGCGATCAGAAAGAAATCATGTGGTTTGTCGCGATTGGGCGAACGATGTCGTGCTGTATCGCGAGGATGGAGAACTGTTTTTCCATACGATGGAGCGGCTGGAAGTGAACGGCGCGCCGTGCGACGGAGGCGGGCGGCTTGGCCCCGGCAGCCATGTATCGGCGGAAGACTTTTCGTTTTACTTGGAGCCCGTCTTGTAGAACGGGGCGACGAGCTATCCTGCACACGGTTGAAAATGGCATGTTTTTCGTTTAACGGCAAGCCGAAGGCGACTGCGTTTCAAGCCAAACCGTTTGGACAAGGCAGAAAAACGCAGTCGCCTTCGGCTTGCCGTTAAACGAGCCAATGCTAGCCGTGCGCAGTATAAAGTGTGGGTATAGGGTGTTACGCGCAACCGTGGTTTTGTTTCCCTTGAATACATGAAAGGAGGTCTGGGTGAACTGTCCTGTTGAGAAGCGATTCTTCGAGGGCTGTTTTTCCAGGCGACTGGACACATGCAAGAGCCTGCCGCTACGTTGGAAAAATGCGGCGTCGTGCTGCCGGAAACAGAGGCGCCCGGCGCGCCCCAACCTCGGCGAGGCCCAAAAATGAAATTTGCCTATCCTAGCGGTTCGCGTCCTCTGGACGGATACACGATCAAACGAGGCGTCGGCCGCGGCGGCTTTGGCGAGGTTTATTTCGCCACCAGCGACGCCGGCAAGGAAGTCGCGTTGAAGTGCATCCAACGGCATTTGGATGTCGAACTGCGCGGCGTCAAGCAGTGCCTCAACCTAAAGCACAACCATCTGCTAGACCTATACGACGTAAGAATCGACGAAGAAGGCGTTTCCTGGGTGATCATGGAATACGTTTCCGGCGACACCCTCACCGAGGCCCTGGAGCGACACCCCGAAGGCTTGCCGTTGGAGCAAGTTGAGCGTTGGTTTTTGGGAATCGTGCAAGGCGTTGCGCATTTGCACAACCACGGCATCGTCCACCGCGACCTCAAACCCGGAAATGTTTTTATCGATCAGGGCGAGGTGAAAATCGGCGACTACGGCTTGGCGAAATTCATTTCCTGCAGCCGGCGGAGCGGCCAGACGGAGAGCGTCGGCACGCTGCACTACATGGCGCCCGAAATCGGTCAGGGACGCTACGGCAAGGAGATCGATGTTTATGCGTTGGGCGTCGTGCTCTATGAAATGCTTACCGGACGCGTGCCCTTTGAGGGGGAAAGCAGTCAGGAAATCATCATGAAGCATTTGACGTCGGATCCTGATCTTTCGATCATTCCCGACAAATACTTCAACATTCTCAGCAACGCGTTGGCGAAAGATCCTGAAGAGCGCTTCTCCAGCGCGCAAACCCTGCTAGACGCCCTCGAAGGACTCTCGACCCCGCGCTCCGCCGGGCATGCGCCGGAGCCTCCCTTGGTCGTGTCCGAAACACCGCGGCCGGCAACGCCGATTTTCATTGGCGACGACACGCCCGAGGAAATCACGCTGGGGCCGCTCAAGGAAAAGCCGGCGGCGGTCGCCGCCAAGCCGCGCCGTGAAGATGGCGCTTCGCCGTTTGCCGGAGTTGCCGCCGCGCAAGCAGTGAGCGAACCGGCAAGTTGTGGACCCGCCAGCGGCGGGCGCGGAGTGAATGGGCGCGTGGCGAACGGGCCTACTCTCGGCGATGAACCCATCGCCCGCGCCGTGCAACATAGTTGGCGAGGCGCTCATCATTGGTGGAGCCACGGGTCGTTGAACACGTTCGGTAAGGTTTGCGTGTTGTTGGGGGTTGCCGTGGTGCTGCTGGCGAACTCCACGTGGCTGGCGCCGCTGGCGATGGTGTTTGCCGCCGTCTACTTGGTTTACTTCGGGATTCGATCGATTGTCGTTTCCGCGACCACCGGCAGCGCCGCTCCGGAAACTCCCGCGCCGCCTTCCACGATGCGCCGCGCCCATCATCGGCGGCGGCGTTTCAGTTGGCGAGAGCAGGCCCAGGCGCATATCGAGAATAAGTCGTCGAGCGAACGCCTGACCGAACTCATCGGTTCACTGCTGCTTTCCGCGATTGTAGCGGCGGTGGTGTCGTTTCTCGCTTTAATGGTCAGCGGCCTGCCGTTGGACGGCGCCGTTTCCACCTGGACTTGGTACGCCTGGATGGTGCTCACCTGCACCGGCGGCGCCTGGGCCGTGTTGGCGGTTTCAAAAATGTGGGAGGGCCGCACCGGCGACGCCATGCTGCGCCGCTTCGTGATGTTGATCGTGGGCTTGGTTGTGGGCGGCGTCGCCTTCACCACCCATGAAATGCTCTTTCTCGATTCGCAATTGGAATCGATGACCATGCGCCCGATCGCCCAAACATTTATCACCGCCAGCGCCTATCGCGAAAACGGCGCCTTGGAATTGACCGGCTTTCTCGTCTACTTCGCCCTGCTGTTCGCCGCTCCCCGCTGGTGGAGTTTGTCGGACCCGCTGCGTTCGACACGGCTTCGCCTCTGGGCCACGCTGGCTTGCGGTTTGTGGGCTTGGGTCATTCATTTACTCTGGACCTTCCCACAGCCGATGGGCATGATTCTCGCCGCCACGATTGCTGTTTCGGTGCAACTCGCCTCGCCCTGGATGAACCCAGGCGAACGTGCGCGAATTCGTCAAACTTTGCGGGAGGTATAGGAAAATGGAATTGGTTGCATCGTATAATGGCCCGCCGACAATCGTGACCTGGCTTGTCGTGCTCCTGGGGTTGGGTTTGCTCTCCTTCGCCGCGTTAGGTTTGTTGCTAGCGATTGTCAGCCGCAAGACACGGCCGGTTGGGCTTTGTTTGCTAGGACTTACCGTCATGCTGGTTGTTGGCATGGTTGGCTTCAGCACACTTGCATGGAAGCGTGCCGTCAGCATGCAACCGAGAGTTATCATTCAAACGAGAGCCGACCTACCGCTTTCGAGTTTCGCCGCCAGTGAAGGGTTTATTATTCAACAAGAGAATGGCGAAGCGCGGGTCATGCTTGTTGATACAGACGACGAGCAAGCGTCTGGAGAAAAAACAGCCGTTTCCAAAAGCAACTTCGAAATCAAATATCCCGATGATCGACCGGCATGGGTCGCCGTGCAACACGCGCGGGAAGGTTCGGTCGATTTGCTGGCGGTGTCGTCGGGGCCTCACTATACGCGGGGGCAATGCCGGCTGGCGCTGGACGATGAAATTCGTAAGGCCACGGCGCAATACGTGAACGATCACCTGGGAGCGCGGCAAACCGAGACCTTCTTATCGTATGAAGTGCCGCCGAGTGCGCGGTACGACGAAGAGGTCGTGTTTTCCTTTGGCCCGATGCATCAGTCGCACGCGTTATTGAAATTTGACGATGGTTTTCGCCGCCGCGTGGAGCGCGACTGGAAAGACACCATCGCGCTGGGCCGGTTGTTCAAAACGGGGTTTGCCGCCGCCGCCGTACTGGCGCTCTTAGCGACCTTCTTCGCGTACCTTCGCGTCGACACGGCCACCCGAGGATATTACACCGGTCGCTTGCGGGTGGGAGCGGCGGCGGCGATACTAGGCCTTGCCGGCTCCGGCGCCATGGTTGCGCATTGGTTGCATTGGATCTAGGCAAACGTCTGGAATTTGCTTGCCGAATTAAACGCCCGGCATTTTGAAAATGCCGGGCGTTTTTGAGCGACCATTGGCAACTTATATTCGGACGCCCGCTTATCATTTATCCCGCTACGAATCTGGTGCAATGGCTGAAGCTTCGGAAACCGACTCCCTTCTCGTCACGCGCATTCGTGAGGGCGATTCTAACGCCTGGGGCGACCTCATCGCCCGCTATGAAGGCCGTTTATTGGCGTTCGTGGAAAGTCGGCTGGGGAATCGGGCGGTGAGCGAAGACGTGGTCCAAGAGACGTTCATCGGTTTCTTGAACAGCCTACCGAATTTTGACGAGAAACGGCCGTTGGAAAGCTACCTGTTCTCGATTTGCGCCTACAAAATGACCGACCACCTGCGCCGCGAGGGGCGGCGCCCGGCAATTCCGCTTTCGGTAACCTCAAGCGCCAACGATAGCGGCGGCGGGCAATGGCAAATCGCTTCAAAAATGCGGCCCGCCAGCAGCATTGCTCGATCGGATGAACGGAAGAAACTGGAGGAGGGGTCGTTGGTCGAGGCGCTTGCCGAACAGGTGCAACGTTGGAAAAAACGCGGTGATTGGACCAAGCTCAAATGCGCCGAACTGCTGTTCGTGCGCGGCTGGGCGAATAAAAATGTCGCCAAACAGCTTGACATCACCGAGCAACAAGTTGCAAACTATAAATTCGATTTTTTGGCCAGACTCCGCAACGTGGTAAAAAAACAAGACCTACCGGAAGATATTTTTCCCGAACTCTATACTGAATAATGGAAGACGATGTCGCGGTTCAGAAGCCCGGCTTTTTCAAAAAGCCGGGCTTCTTGATCGCCAAACGCCTTTCACATTGTTGCCCAATTCTCTAGAGGACGCCCGCCATGGCCCGTTATTCCGTGCAAGAGTTTGTTGAAGCCTCCCAACAACGCGACCGCGGCGAAGGACTCTTTGAATTGGAGAGTCCTCGCATGTTGGAAATAAACCTCGACGGCGACATCTGGACCAAAACCGGGGCCATGGTGGCGTATGTTGGTGAAATCAAATTCACGCGTGAGGCGTTGCTCGAAAAAGGCTTGGGCAAGCTGTTGAAAAAGGCGCTCACCGGCGAAGGCGCCCGGCTCACCAAGGCCAGCGGTTGCGGACGGCTATACGTGGCCGATCAAGGAAAAAAAGTGCAAATTCTGAATTTGCAGGGCGAATCGCTGTTCGTAAACGGCAACGATTTGCTGGCCTTCGAACCCTC
>JAJRWU010000200.1 GCA_024276655.1 Planctomycetota bacterium | reverse complement strand
GTGATCGGCGCCACCGACCACCTGGGCGGCGAAGCGATTGATCGGCCGGTCTCGTTCGCGGAAGTCTTCGCCACGCTCTACCACAACTTGGGAATTGACGTCACGCGCACCACCATTCCCGATCTTCACGGACGTCCTCAGTATTTGGTCGACGACGGCGTGGCGCCGCTGGCGGAGTTGGTGTAGGCGGGCTTGGCTTGTCGTTAGGCGAGCGGCAGATGAAAATTAACCTAAGCTAAGAGCTCCTAACATAACCCCTGTTTGGCGTTTCAAACACGGAGTTTGACGCTGACCTACCAAGTTGTGTTAGAAGGTATAAATACAAGCACGAAGCGCAAGCGAGTGAATCAGCAAACGGTCATTCCCGCGTAGGCGGGAACCCAAAAAAACTCACCGACTCCTGCTGCGTGCGGGTACGTTATTTCCTGTCGCTCGCCTTAAGGACCGTTCGAGAAATAATTGTCCTATTGGTCGCCTTTCGCTCCGCGAAAGAACGCTACTTTCGCAGAGCGAAAGGCGACCCTCCATTTCAGAACGGTCCTAAAACGGCTTCGGGGTTTCCCATGCGTAAGCAACTTGGCGGCGTCGTGCATGCGTACCAAAAGTACGATCCTGCGAAGTTTCCCAGTCCCACACAGCCGCCGCCCGACTTGGCTTCGCAGGCTTTCGAACACATGTTGGCCTACGGCGACATGCGCTCCCTGACCGAAGAAGAATTGGCCCGCGCCGTGCGGCTCGACGCCCGCCAAATAGCCGGTTTGGGGCCCAGTATCGAGGCATTGCTGGCAATGCTGCGCGAGCGCAAGCGAAAAATACTGGCCAAGTATGAAACCGATGGCGTTCACCGGGAGTCGCGCCAGCGCGTGCAGCGCCGCGCTAAAAAAGCACGGCCGCCGCGCGAGTTTCGTGAGGAATTCGACCGCGCCGTTCGTCGAGAACAGATTTATGACTTGGAGCTTCTCTGGTACGCGCTGGCCGACGACCAACACCCCTTCGCACAAGACATTGTCGCCGTGATGGAGCGTTTGGGCGAGCGGTATCAGGTCAATGTGTTGATCGCGAAGTACGACTTCAGCGGTCGGACGCCGCTTTCGGTGCCGCGGGCTTTGGAAGTCAAGGAAGAGTTGGAGAAGATCGACGAACTGATTCGGCAGTTGGAAGAAGCTCGCGAGAACGCTCAAATCGGCCTGATCGATATGCAAGCCTTGGCGGAGTTCGCCGAACCGGGCGAGATGTCGGAACTGGAGCAGTTGCAGCAGACGATCCAAAACTACGTGCGGGAAATGGCCGAGCGGCAGGGATTGGAACGCGACGGCGGCGCCTTTCGTCTCACCCCCAAAGCACACCGGATCTTTCAAGGACGTTTGCTGGAAACGATTTTTAGTAACCTGCAAGCCGGCCGCAGCGGTCGGCATCAAGGGCCGATTGAAGGCGAAGGCGCCGTCGAAACACAAACCACCAAACCGTACGAATTCGGCGATTCCATCACCCAGATGGACATCCCCCAATCGTTCATCAATGCGCTGGTGCGCACGGGGCCGCAATTGCCGATGCGGCTCAAGCAGGAAGATATCGAGGTGCATCGCACGCGCAACACGCCCAAGTGCGGGACCGTCGTGATCATGGACATGAGCGGTTCGATGCGGTACGACGGCCAGTACATCAACGTCAAACGCATGGCCCTGGCGCTCGACGGACTCATCCGCAGCGAATACCCCGGCGACTTCCTCCGCTTCATCGAAATGTACTCCTTCGCTCGGCCGCGCCGGGCCGGGGAAATCGTGAATTTGATGCCCAAGATTCCCACCATTCACGATCCTGTCGTGCGTTTGAAGGCTGATATGAGCCGGGAGGATATCAGCGAATATCAGGTGCCGCCGCACTTCACCAATATCCAACACAGTCTGCAAATGGCCCGCCGTCAACTGGCCGCGCACGACGGCCCCAACAAGCAGATCATTTTAATCACCGATGGCCTGCCGACCGCCCACTTTGAAGGCTCGGAACTGTTGCTGCTCTATCCGCCCGACCCTCGCACCGAGCAGGCCACCATGCGCGAAGGTTTGATTTGCCGGCGGGAGGAGATCACGATCAATCTGTTTCTCGTGCCGAGTTGGTCGCAGTCGGAGGAAGACATTCGCTTCGCGCACCGGCTGGCCGAATCGACCGGCGGCCGCGTCATTTTCACCGCCGGACGGGACCTCGATCGGTTCGTCATCTGGGACTACGTCCAGCACAAACGCAGCATCATCGGCTGAGCGATGCGTAGGCCAACTCGCCCCGAAACATGGCCTCACGGGGCAATGCTTGCGCGGATGGTTTCATGGGGCGCTGGCGCGCCGGCTTGGATAATTTGCCGCAATTCGCCGGCAATAAAAAACGACCCCGCGATGCAAATCAAATCGTTTTCCCGAGCCTCGCCTTGCGCTAGGCGCCAAGCGGAAAGAGGGTCGTTTTGTAGTGATATGCGAGGCCGGTGTTGTGGCGTTTCGCACAGCGCTTGTTCGGCCAGTTGGGCGAGTTTTTGCGGATCGGCGCTGCGCGGGTTGCCGAGAAAGCGAGTCAGAATGAGATGCTCGAAACAGGGCGCCAGAAGCGCCAACATTTTGGCGGCGTCTTTATCGCGGCTGGTGGCGAAGACGAGTGTTTTTTTTTCAGCCGGGAATTCAGCACGCAACACATCCAGCAACGCTTCGACGGAGGCCGGATTGTGCGCGGCGTCGAGCAGCACCGTGGGCCGACGACGCACCACCTCCACACGCGCCGCACAGCGCGCCGCGGCGAGACCTTGCCGAATGGCGCGTTGGGGAATCCTCCAGCCCAAACGCACCAGCGTTTGCAGAGCGGCCACCGCCACCGCCGCGTTTTCGATTTGATGTCGACCCCGCAAGCCAACTTCTAGATCTGCTATGCGATTTTGTTCGGGTGACGTTTCTTCGTAGTCGAAAAACGACCCGTTTTGCTTTCCTGGCGGGCCAGCGTTGCCGAGCGGCGTAGCGGCTAGGCCGCGCGGCGTGGGGGCGAAATCGTCTTCGATGCAGTAGAACGGCGAGCCGCGCTGTTGGGCGATTTGCTCGATCACGCGGCGAGGTTCGCGTGGCCGCACGCCGCAAATCACGGTCCGGCCCGGTTTGATAATGCCCGCCTTTTCCGCCGCGATCTGTGGTAACGACTCGCCCAGTTGTCGGGTGTGATCTTGGCTGATGCTGGTGATCACCGCCAGGAGAGGATCGCAGACGTTGGTTGAATCGAGTCGGCCTCCCATGCCGACTTCAATCACCGCGATGTCGGTGCGTTGTTGGGCGAAACGCCAAAACGCCATGGCCGTCGTGATTTCAAAATACGTCGGCCCTAATTCGCCGCGTTGGACGGCAAGCCGGTCCAACACCGCGACCGCCGGCCGCACCGCCTCGATGAGCTGGGCCACTTCCGCGCTGGAGCAGCATTGGCCGTCGATCGAGAAACGCTCTCCCAGATGCACCAGATGCGGCGACGTGTACAGACCTGTCTTATGGCCGGCCGCCGACAACGCCGCCGCGATCATGGTGGCCGTGGAGCCTTTGCCCTTCGTACCCGCGATATGCACAATGTGCAGCGCGTGGTGGGGGTTCCCTAATTGCGCGAGGAGTTCGCGCATCCGATCCAGATTCAGATCTTGCGGGGGCGCGGGGGCGCGTTCGTAGTTAATGCGGCCGCGTAGGAATTCGGCCGAATCGGGGCGCGGAGGCGTCATGCTCATATCCCACCGCGGCGCATCTCGTAAGGCGCGCAGCCGGCGTTTGGGGAAGTCCTTTTCGCGGGAGCGCCAAGTTTATGAAAGCGTGGAAAAAACAAACACCCGTTAAGCTAATCGCGACACCACGGCTTTGAATGCTTCCGCCGGCGGCGCCCAAGAGGTGGCGCTGCTGGTGTCCCACCATTTCATGAATTCGCCGTAAGTCGATAGCTCCTGCGAAAGCAGCACGCATGCAGTGATCAGCGCGACTGCCGAAACGATCAGCATAACGGTGTAGACATCGAGGCTTTGTTTTTCGACAGCGCCTGTGGCGCTATTTGATCTTCGTGCGGACACTGTCACCCTTCTTAATTGGAATACCTCGCTGGAACTTCTTGAGCACTTCCGCCACCGAAGCGTCGGGAGCGGTTTTCACCACGCGCAAGCGGCCCAGGTAGTTTCCGCTGGTGGAGGAAAAAACTTCGAGTTGATGATCAACCCGCAGCCCGTCGTCAAAACCGAGCGATATTTGGACAAAGTTCTTCTCGCCAACGCCTTGAATCACGCCATCGAGCTTGGGGGGAATATGGGCCACCGGCGTGAATTCGTTGACGCCGATTTTATCCATGACGCTTTTCTGACGCGTGATTTGCGCCGTTAATTGCGAACCTCGCTCCGCCAGCGTGCTGTTCAAGTTGGTTGCCTGATTGAGATCGTCGGTCAGCGAGACCACATTTTTGAAGATTTGGTCGCGTTCCTGTTGGGCGCTGCGAATTTCGGAACGCAGCACGACAACTTCGTTCGTCAGGCCGACGAGCGTGTTTTCCATCGTCTGCATGGTGTCGTTGGCCACCGAAAGAGCACTGGTGCGTGTGGCGAGATCGATTTCTTTTTGGTCCAACTGCTGCTGGACCTGCACGAGTTTCGATTCCAGAGCGGCCAAGGCGCCGACGCGCGCCGCTCGCTCAATTTGCAACGCTTGCTTCAGTCGGACCATTTCAGCCCGCAAATCGATATTCACCTGCTTGGCGGCGGCAAGCTGACTGGTCAGACCATTTTCCGGGTTGGTCACCACTTCTTTCCAGTTTTTGTGAGCCGCAAACACCGCCACGGCCAACATCAAAAACATGCAACTCGCAATGAGAATGACCCCAGTAAAAATCTTACCGAGAAGATTCATGCTGTTTGTCCTATTAGAATACTTGGCGGGAGGCGCCGGGTTGAAAAGAACCTGCAAGACGCTTGCGCTGGAGCAAGCACCCATATGATGAGACGCACAGTTTCGCGGAGGCACAGGGCCAGCCTCCACGCCTAACTCAGTATAATTACGGCCGGGATTCGATGTCAACGAAATAAAGAATGGAAATCGGCAATACGGTTGCTGCTCGAAAACCCGCCAAAAGGAGGGGGGGCCGGCGATCCTCGACTCGAACGCCGTAAGAATCACCCCGTGCCGACCCACGCGGAAATTTAATCGGCCTCTCTACTGGCCTTCGAGACGCTAAAGTGTTATATTTTAGACAGGCGCCAATGCGAAAACCATGGAAGCCATAGTTTGTTACAAGAATCGCCGCCCAGCCTATTACATTTACCCCCGTTTATCAAAAACCCCAGCCTCTTCCGGATAAAGGATGTTCCCGTGGTCACACTGACAGAAAAAGCAGCCGAAGAAGTCAAGCGAATCATGCAGGACCAAACCCTCGACGGCAAGGTGCTGAGAATCGGCATCACGGCTGGCGGATGTAGCGGCTTCCAATATTCGCTGGGTTTCGACGACACGTTCAATGAAGAAAAAGACACCAAGTTCGGCCACCATGGCGTTGATGTGGTGGTCGACAAAAAAAGCGCGCTGTATCTCGATGGCACAACGGTCGATTTTTACGAAGACATCGGCCGCCGAGGCTTTTTCTTCAATAATCCCAACGTGGTAAAATCGTGCGGCTGTGGAAGCTCGTTCCAAGCATAGGAACAGTCCCGAAATAAGTTTCCAGTTGTAGCTCGGAAAAGCCCGGCATTTTGAAAATGCCGGGCTTTTAATTCGGGACTGACTCCTAACCACCCATGGCGAGCGGTCTTGCCGATGTGCAGGATGTGTCGCGGTTAGGGCGTGGCGACATTCTCGGCGAAAGCCAACAAATCGTCTTTGCCTTTGCGGTGGCAAAAATCTCCAAACGACTCGCCGTCTTCCCGCTGTTGCTTGAAATAAGTGAACAGGGGCGCCAGCATGGCCACAACTTCGCCGCCGGGCGCCATGTCTTTGTAGACAAAGTTCAAGCGGTTGCCGAGCAGGCGCCCGCCGAGGTAAATGGTGTACTTATCCTTGGCTTTGCCGACCAGACCGATATCGCTGTTGTAAGGACGCACGCACCCGTTGGGGCAGCCCGTCATACGAATGGTGAACCGCTCGTTCGATAAATCGAGCCGTTCGAGTTCGGCTTCGAGTTGGTCGATCATGCCCGGCAACGCGCGTTCGCTCTCGGCGATGGCAAGTCCACAGGTGGGCCAGGCGACGCAAGCCATCGACCAGCGGCGGGCGGCGGAAATATCGGCCGAGAGTGTCACGCCATATCGGCGAAGAACGGCTTCGAGTTTGTCGCGATTTTCCGGGGCAATGTCGGTGAACAAAATGCTCTGGTGGGACGTCAGTCGGATGCCGGGTTTCAGCTCCTCGCAAATTTGCCGCACCGCCGTTTTGAGTTGCAGCGCGTCGGTATTTTGAAGACGCCCATTTTCGATGTTCAGGCCGTACGCCGCGAGGCCATCGCCTTGCTCCTCCCAGCCGAGGTGATCGTTGAAACCTTGCACGTCGTCGGCGGTGGGCGCGGCCAACGGCGCCCCCAAATACTCTTCCACCTTGGCTTTGAAGGCGGGCAAGCCCCAGGCATGGATCAGATATTTCAGCCTCGCGAGTTTACGATTGGCGCGGTTGCCGAAATCTCGTTGTACTTGCACCACGGCGGTGATCACATCGAGCACCTGTTCGGGCGTTGCGTAGGCCAATTTTTGGCCCAGGGCCGGGAAGGTGTTTTTATTGACCGGCGTTACGCCCTGCCCGCCGCCGACCAGCACGTTGTATCCCGTGATGCGGCCAGCTTGGTGAATCGCGATCAGGCCCAGGTCGTGCGTGTAGACGTCGATGCAATTATCTTCCGGCGTGCAAATGCCGATTTTGAATTTTCGCGGCAGGTACGTTTTGCCGTAAATCGGTTCGACTTCTTCCTCGCCGCCGCCCGCCAACTGCTTCTCTCCGCTGGCGGGGTCGGTCAGCCAGAGTTCATGGTAGGCGCGGGTTTTTGGCGCCAAATGCTCGGCAATGGCGTCGGACAAGCGTTCGATTTCCCGCTGCACCTCACTGTTCGCCGGGGAAGGGCAGCACATGACATTGCGATTGATATCGCCGCAGGCGCCGAGCGTGGTCAGTTGGCTCTGGTTAATGAGCCGAATGCATTGGTGCAGGTTTTCCTTGAGTACGCCATGTAATTGCAACGCCTGCCGGCTCGTGATTCGCAGCGTCGCATTGCCGATGGCCTCGCAAAGATCGAGCTGGGCCAGCAACTGCTCGCTGGTGAGGCGCCCGCCGGGAATTTTTGATCGCACCATGAATATGTACGCCTTGCCGCCCTGGCCGCGCGCATCGCGGTTGTCTTGCTGATAAGCGCCATGATGTTTCAACAATTGCACGCTGCCCTTGCCGAAAAAGTTGTTTTCGTCGACCAACTCCGCGGGAATATCGCCCCGCAAATGCTGGCTGCCTTGCTTGAAGTGTTCGACCGGGCTGAGTTTGATTTCTTCCGACATATTATCGCTGGGGGGCTTCGTGTGGTCTATCGAGGGGGTGGCGGCGCATGCACGGCGCGATCTTTAGTATATCGCCCAGCGGCGGGGCCGACCACGTCACTCCCTGAGCACCTTGTCCTAAAATAACTTCGGAATTTCATCTCGGACCGAGCGGGGCATGGCCCAGGTTATTCATGAACAGGTGGGAACGTCTTATACACCTCATCCCCGAAAAGGTGGTTGCGTCGATCTTGGCAAAAACACCGCGCAGATCAGCCGGAACGCGCTCGCGTCGGGTTCTCCGAGAATGCTGTAAACCGTGAGCTAGCGCTCATCGGCTGATGAAGCATCCGGGATAGTACTCTCTCACTTCCACGGTCCAAGAAAATAGTTCTTGCCTTTCTCGGTTCAGCGTTGCGTGTCTTGTGAGCGGTTACGAACAGAAGGATCTTATTTCGGGAACGTTCCTTATCGGCGAAGCAACCGCCTGGAGAAACGGGGCAAATTAGGGCGCCTTCATTCACGGCTTGGCTGTCGGTATTTCTCCGAAAAAGGAAATTATGCGGCTCTCCCCTAGATTCATGCGAAGAGTGGGCCGGGGTTTGTCGATATAGGCGCACAGTAGAATCGTTTTAATCGATTCAGGCCGCACGATCGGCACAGTCCGCCTGACCGGCATTTTTTTCAAGATTGACACAACTGATATTGTTGTGCGGCCGATGATCGAGTAATTACTCTGCTCCCATTTCAGGACAGATTCCATCTGGAGATTTGATTACATCCGTTCGGAGCCCTTGGAACAGGGCTGCGCACTTATGTGCGTTTTTTGACGTGAATCAACAACGTTCAAGACCGCCAACGGATTGGGTGCATCTCGAGTTAAGGAGCAGCGCGTTGAGAGCCACCGTAAAAATGCTCGCCGGTACGATGTTTTTCGGCGTCGTAATGTCATCTGGTATCGCCTCGGCGGATGTGGGAATTATTTCCACATTGGCGGGCGCGTCGGTCGTGGGGCAAGCGTCCTCCGGCAGTTCTCGCCAACGCTCCGACGAGTATCTAAAACTCGCCCGGCAAGCGATTCGCGAAAACAAGGCGGATCTGGCCGAGGAATATATCATTCAGGCTGAGCGATTACGGGTGAAATACGACCCCTTGCTGGCGAGATTCACCTACACGCCCGATCGAGCCCGTCGCGAGTTGGGCGAACTTCGCCAGCGTATCAGCAGTGGAAAAGCCACCGCGCACGACGCTTCCGCGAAAGATCCCTTCACCCAGCGGCGACAACAACCCAGTCAGCAACAACCGAGGCAGCCGGCTGCGTCGGCGGAAACCTTGGTCCGCGATGCTCGCCGGGCGTTGGCTTCAGGCGACGCGGCGCGTGCCTCGTCGTTGGCGGCGTCGGCCAAGGGGAGTGTTGGCGTTAACTCGTTCCATCGTGATTCGGTGGAGAAGATCGAACGCTTGGTTGCCCAATCGCGAAAATTCGCCGCCGGCCCGAAGCGCGGCGAAAACGTCGTTACGTTTCGACACGACCACGCACAATTTCTTTTAGAACAAGCAGAAGCGCTCCTTCGGCAGAACGACAAAGTTCTGGCGGGGGCGTTGGTGGCGCAAGCCCGTGGCCTCGGCGCCACGTATTCGCCTTTCGAGCGGACGCCCGACCAATTGGCGGCCCGTTTGGCCGGTAACGCCGCGCCGCCCGCCCGCGAACCGGGTAAAATGCCCGCCGCAGCTTCCACCGCTTCCACCACTCAAGAAATTCGGCGCCTACCGAGAACGGCGGTGCGTACGAACAAGGCGGAGGCCATGCGTTTGGTGGCGATGGCTCGCGTCTCGCTCGACCGGGGCGACTTGGCAAAAGCACGACAACTCGTCACACAAGCGGTGGCGTTTCGCGTTCCCGATAACCAGTTTAAGGCCGACGAAACACGCCCTTGGCAAGTAGCGTTGGAAATCAATAAGCAATGGAATCGTCGTCGGGGCGTGAGTCCGGCAGGTGCTTCACCCCGGGCAAACTCGCCAAGCGGGCGATATCCTGTTTCTCCCGGCGTGTACAACCCCGCCAACGATCGCACGAAGAACGTTCCCGCCGCGAATCAATCGAACAGCGGCGGTCCTCCCGCCGCAGCCGGTTCGGGTGAACAACTTTACTCGCAAGGCCTACAAGCGTTGCAGCAAGGCGATCGTCAAACCGCGCTCAAGCATTTTCGTGACGCCTGGCGTTTTGAGGCGCAGCTTGATCCCACGACCCGTCAGCGGCTGCAAGACCACCTCACCGCACTGGCCAGCGCCGCGCCGCGTGCTCTGGAAGCGATTGCGCCTTCGCCCCTGGCGAAGGTCGACGCCGAGCAAGACCGACTTCGCCAGCAATTGTTTCGCGAATTCACCACCGAAGAAGCGGCCGCCCAGCAAGTGCGAAAAAAAGATCCTCGCGGCGCCTTGAATCGGGTGCGACGCGTGCGGGATATTGTTGCCCGTTCCGAGTTGGCCTCCTCCTCGAAACGCCAACTGCTGAACCTCATTGATAGCAGCGTGAACGAATATCAGTCGTATATCCAGCAAAACATGGCTGAAATCGAGCTGAACGAACAAAATAGCTCCGTTCGCCAAGCGGTGGAGCGCGAGCGCCGTCTTGATTTACTCAAGCAAGACAAGTTGGCCTCGCTCGTTGAAGAATTCAACATGCTGATGGACCAACAGCGATATCACGAAGCGGAAGTGATCGCCAAGCAGGCTCGTGAAATCGCGCCGGAGTCGGAAATCGTGACCACGCTTCTTTGGAAGAGTCACTTCGCGGTGAATATTGCGGCGAACGACAACATGCGTGAAGCCAGCCGTGCTGGCGTGATTGCGGCTTTGGGAAATGTCGAACGAACGGCGGTTCCGTTTGACGAACGAATTCTCATGGAGTTCGGTCCCGCGCCGGAATGGCAGCAGTTGACGACGCGCCGCCGTGAACAGCTACGTAAGGAAGGGCGCCAATGGAGTGAAGCCGAATTGGCAATCCAGCGGGCGCTCAAGGAGCCGGTGGAGGTTCGCTTCAGCCAAATGCCCTTGGCGGCCGTTATTGAAACATTTAGTCGGGCCGCGGGCGTGAACACGCACCTCGACCAACAAGGCTTGGCCGAAGAGGGCGTCACGAGCGACACGCCGGTCACGATCCAGCTTTCCAACCCGATTTCATTGCAGAGCGCCTTGAATCTGATTCTGGCCGAGTTGCATTTGAGCTACGTGATCCAGGACGAAGTCTTGCTGATCACCACCGAACAGGCTCGCGACGCCAAAGTTTATAATGAAACCTATTACGTGGCCGACCTGGTTATTCCCATTCCCAACTTTGCCGCTGGCTATAATATCGGCATGGCCGGTTCGCTTCGCGCGGCCCACCACGCGCTCGGTTACGGCGGCGGCGGAATGGGAGGCCCCACTCCGATGATGCTCGGCCAGAATCCGGCGGCCAACCTGGGGACCAGCGCTTCCATGCTGGCGCAAATGAGAGCCACCGGCATGGTCGAGAGTCCGTATGGCCCCCCGCCGCCGCACGCTTCGGGCGGCGGCCCTGGAGGACTTGGCGGCGCCGCACTGGCCGACTTCGATAGTCTTATTGAGTTGATCACGACGACAATCAACCCCGATAGCTGGGATGAAGTCGGCGGCCCGGGCGCCATCTCGGAATTCCGCAACACGCTGAGTTTGGTCGTCAGCCAAACACAGGAAGTCCACGACCAAATCACCGACTTGCTGGCCCAACTACGGCGTCTGCAAGATTTGCAAGTCACGATCGAGGTTCGCTTCATCACGCTGAACGACGACTTCTACGAACGCATCGGGATCGACTTTGACTTCCAAATCGACGACAACGTTCCCGATCCGCTGAACATTCCCGACGACGGCGGTCCTAGCCTCTCGATCGGCCTGGACGCCAACGGAATTCCCACTTCCGACCTAGACATTCCCTTCACGCAAGGCAGTTTCGTTTCCACCATTCCTCAGTTCGGAGGTTTTGATGCGGCCTCGGCGGCTAACTTCGGCTTCGCCATGCTGAGCGATATCGATGTATTCTTCCTGATTCAGGCCGCTCAGGGCGACAATCGCTCGAACATCTTGCAGGCGCCGAAAGTCACGATGTTCAATGGGCAGTTGGCCTCCGTGTCGGACGTCAACCAGCGAGCGTTCGTGCAAAGTGTGATTCCGGTCGTGAGCGACTTCGCAGCCGCACAACAGCCGGTGATCGTTATTCTCGACGACGGTATGCGGCTGAGCGTGCAGGCGGTGGTTTCGGCCGACCGAAGGTTCGTCCGCATGACGCTCGTGCCGGTGTTCAGCAGAATCGGCAATGTGGAAACGTTTACCTTCGACGGCAGCACCACCTCGAATTCCGGTTCGACGGTGGTCGATCCTAGCGATCCTAATAACACGGTGACCAACAACACCACGACCACCACTTCGGGAACCACCATTCAATTGCCGACACAGCAATCGACCACCGTATCGACCACGGTGAGCGTTCCCGATGGCGGCACCGTGCTGTTGGGCGGGATCAAACGATTGTCGGAAGGGCGGAATGAGTTGGGCGTGCCGATGCTCAGCAAAATCCCTTACATCAACCGCCTCTTCCGTAATGTGGGCATCGGTCGGACGACGTCCAGTTTGATGATGATGGTTACGCCGCGAATCATTATCCAAGAAGAAGAAGAGGAAAAACTCGGCATCGATCTGCCGTAAGGGATCGTTCCGAAACACGTTACCGGTGGTTACTTAAAAAAGCCCGGCATTTTGAAAATGCCGGGCTTTTTAATTGGGTTCTTCCCTGGTTTTAGGGTCCGGCATTTTTCACTCGCCGGTTCTAGCGGTGTCGAACACCTGCTCGACTGCCTGCGCCATGAGGTGATGGTCGATCTGATGCACGTCGACCGGGTCGCCGATATCTCGCAGCAGCGTGATGGTCAGCCGCCCTCCCAGATGCTGGCGGAACTCTTCCAGCCCGGCAAATAACTCTTCGGTTCGCTCCAACGCCGGGTCTTGCAGGTTGAACCCCAAATTCCGCAGGCAGGAAACGACGCGCTCGGCGGCTGGGCGTGGAAAGCCGATCGCCAGCGATGAATAGACCGCATCAATGGCCACGCCCATCGCGACGGCCTCTCCGTGCCGCAGCCGGAAATTGGTGATCGATTCGAGCTTGTGCGCCGACCAATGGCCAAAGTCGAGCGGGCGGGCTTCGTTGCTCTCGAACGGATCTCCGCCCTGGGTGATGTGCTTCAAATGCCACAGCGCTGAGTCTTTCAAGAGCGGCAAAGCGACGCTTTCCTCGCGGCGGCGAATGGCGGCGGCGTGCGTGCAGAGCCGCGTGAACATGGCGGGGTCTTTGAGCAAGGCCACCTTCACCGCTTCCGAAAACCCGCAAATGAAATCTCGATCTTGCAACGACCGCAGCAAGTTCGCGTCGTTGACCACTCCCCACGGCGCGGCGAACGATCCGAGCCAATTTTTCTTGCCGAAGAGATTGACGCCGTTTTTCACGCCCACGCCGGAATCGCCTTGCCCCAGCGTGGTGGTTGGCAACCGCACCAAACGCAAACCCCGGTGCGCGATAGCCGTCGCGAAACCGACGGCGTCCAGCACGGCGCCGCCGCCCACAACCACCACATAACTGCGGCGGTCGAGATCGGCTGCGTTAAAAACCTTGAGCATGCGTTCGAGAATGTGGATATCGTTCTTGATCGCCTCGCCGCCGGGTACGATTTGCACGTTGCCCACGCGGCGCATTTGGCCGGCGCGGTCGTCGGCGAATTTGCGAAGTTGGGCTTTCAGACCGGGGCGAGCCTCCGCAACGTGTTCGTCCAGCCAAAACTGCACGCGCGGTATTGTGTCGCCGCTGGGCGCCAGCAGATCGGCCAAAACCTGTTGGTCGGCGCCGAAGACGTCTTCCGTGAAGCGCAGCCGGTGTACAAGGGGCGTCTCGAAGGAAATATCGAACGAGTCACGGTAGTCTGGCATACGGAAGATCTCGAAAACGACGTATGTTCTGGGGAAGGACCTTCATTTTAGCCTGCCCAGCAGCGTCTCACAACCAATACCCAGCCAGGGACGGCGGCGAGCGATGGGTTAGCATCGCTCGATAAATAACGGTCGCATTTGTGTAGCCATCGTCGCCAGACGGTGGATGAGCGGTGAACCATCCCACGCTCTGGCGAGCATGGCTACGACACTAATTTTCCGCTTGATGCTTAGGCGTCTTTGATTTCATCCCCCTTCCGCCTGCTCGGGAATGACGGAAATTCCAACGGCGGGTTGTCGGACACCCCCTCCGCAGAGTCGGCTAAATCGTAATGTTGACCCGTTTTTTCATCAGCGATATAATTTCGCTCGTTCATTGAGTCGTCTCCCTTGGTGGGGGCTCCCAGGAGCAGGTGCAATGGAATGCACAACCTTCGGTTCGATCGGGCCTTGGTTCGATCAGATTTATCGCCGAGGGTATTTTGGTTGGAGTTGCTTGAGGTGGGTTATTCGCCGCGTTCGGCGGGCTCGCCTTGGCTGCTCGAAATGGTATACAAGGAAGTAGAAGCTCCCTGTGGCCGGCGAGTGTTTTATCTCGCGGGCCCTCACACTAGAGGAGTCACCCGTGTTTCCCGGCGCCGCATTCGATGCGAAAGAACAGATCCGCCAAGCGGTCAGCATTGTTGACGTCGTTGGCGCTTCGATCGAATTGCGCCCGCAGGGCCGTAACTTCGTGGGAATCTGTCCCTGGCACGACGACTCCCGCCCCAGCATGCAGGTGAACCCGGAGCGGCAGTCTTGGAAGTGCTGGGTTTGCGATATCGGCGGCGATATTTTCAGTTTCGTCATGCAGCGCGACGGCGTCGATTTTCGCCAGGCCCTGGAAATGCTGGCCGAAACCGCCGGAATCAGTTTGGGGAAATCCTCGGGCGGACCAATCCCCGAAGGCCCCAATAATAAGCAGACGCTCTTTCAGGCGATGGCCTGGGCGCGCGAGCAATTTCACACCGCTCTGCTCCAAGAACCGGCTGCCGAAGCCGCCCGCATGTATCTCGATGAGCGGGGCATCAACCATCTGAGCATTGAGAAATTCCAAATTGGCTACGCGCCCGATCAATGGCAATGGCTGATCGAACGCGCTCGGGCAACATCGTTCTCCACGGCAACGCTGCTAGCAGCGGGGCTGATTGGAGAATCGGCCGGCGGCAAACATTACGACCGCTTCAAGGGCCGGCTGATGTTTCCCATCAGCGATGTGCAACAGCGCCCCATCGCATTCGGCGGACGCATCTTGCCGGGCGCCGCCGAAGCGGAAAACAGTGCGGGGAACAAAGCAGCCAAATATATTAATTCACCGGAAACACGTCTGTTTTCCAAGAGCCAACAGTTGTATGCGTTGGACCTCGCGCGGAATGCCATCGTGAAGGAACGCCGGCTGGTGGTGGTGGAGGGTTACACCGATGTGATCATCGCGCATCAATACGGCTTCGCCAACCATGTTGCGGTGCTGGGCACGGCGCTTGGTCCTCGACATGTGGCTTTGTTGCGACGCTACGCCGACCAGATCATGCTTGTTCTCGATGGCGACGACGCCGGGCAACGCCGCACCAACGATATACTTGATCTGTTCGTGGCTCAGAACGTCGACCTCCGCGTGCTGGCGCTGCCGGAAGGGCTTGATCCTTGCGATTGTTTGCTGGAACGCGGCGAAACGGCTTACCAGGAGTTGCTTGCCACTTCGGTGGATGCGATCGAACACAAAATCCGCACCTCGCGGGGCGATATCAATGTGCAGCAAGACACGCACGGCGCCCACCACGCGTTGGAGGAAATTTTGCTCACCCTCGCCAAAGCGCCCACTCAGCAGGGCGGCGCCCAGGCATCGATCAAACTTCGCGAGGAACAAGTGCTGATGCGGCTTTCGCGCGAGTTTGGCGTGGAAAAAACGGAACTCATTTCTCGATTGCGCGAACTTCGCCGGGCGCCGCGACGTATTCATTCCGGAACGGGGGCTCATTCGGAAGCGACGGAAGTTTCTGGAAAGCCGTTGGTGCTGTCTTCCTGGGAGCGGGAATTTTGGGAAATCCTTTCGCTGCGGCCCGAACTGGCGGACGAAGCCATACCAGCCGTTGCCGCCGATGATTTGCCGAGCGAATGCAGTCGGCTGTTGCTGGCGGCGTACGCGGCGTTGCATGTGCGAGGTGAAAGTGTCGCCTTCGAACGCGTGATGACGGAAGTGGACGACCCCCAATTAAAAAATCTGCTGGTCGATATCGATGAATCGGCGCGTGCCAAGGAGTCGCTGGCGTTGAAAGTGGCCCCGTTGCGTTTGCAGCAACTGTTGCACGAAATGCAACGCCAACGAGCCGACCAACAGTTGCACCGCAAGGCCGTGCAGATTGGTCAGAAACATATCGACGAAGAAGAACAACTCAAAATTCTCATGGAACTCCAGCATCGAGGGCGGGAGCGATACGCACAGTACAAAAAGGAATAGCGAATCACCTGCAAGGCACTTCATGGCTCACGGACGGGCTACGATGTTTTGCTTGGAAAGCCATCTTCCGTTACCCGTATTAGGCGGAAGCGATGGCTTTAACTTGTCGAGGAAGCGCAAGAACGCGCGAAAGGGTTAGGCACATGGACGTAATGGCCCAGGATCTTCAGGAATTAGTACTGAAAGCCAAATCTCAAGGTTTTCTGACCTACGAACAAGTCACCAACTACCTGCCAGACGAAGACCTCAGCACCGAGCGGCTCGACACCCTCATGGCGGCGCTCGATGAACTCGGCGTCGAAATGATCGACGAAGCCCCCGCCGCCATCAGCGATGGCGACCCGCAGGCGACGGCGACCGCAGCGGACAAAAGCGATGCCGCAGATCCTCAATTCCTGCTGCCGGCGGAAGAGTTGCCCAAACTGAGCGACGACCCGATTCGCATGTACCTCACGCAAATGGCTGGCATTCCACTGCTCACGCGCGATGAGGAAATATCGCTGGCGAAGAAAATCGAAGTCACGCGGCGGCGTTTTCGCCGGACCTTGCTCTCCTGCCATTTCGCCATGCAGGCTACCGTTGAAACACTGGAGCAAGTTCACAAAGGCGAATTGCCTTTTGATCGCACGATCAAGGTGTCGCTCACCGAGCAACTGACCAAGGAGCAAATTCAGGCCCGCATGCCGCACAACCTGAAGACGCTCAACCATCTGCTGGGGCAAAACAAACAAGACTTCGCTCGCTTGGTGCGAAAGTCGACGTCTGCTGCTGATCGCAGTTCGGCCAGAACGTCGTTTCTGCGTAGGCGGGCCAAATGTTTGCACTTGGTTGAAGAGTTGAGCCTGAGAACGCGTCGGGTTCGACCGCTGATCGAGAAAATCCAGAAAATTTCGACCCGAATCGACGAAATCCGCTCGCGTTTGGATGCAATCGGTGAACAAGAACCGCTGCAAAAAGAGCGGTTGGTTCTTCGCCGGGAACTGCACCACCTGATGCAGCAGACGCTCGAAAGTCCAACAAGCCTGCGCCGCCGGCTTGAAATGCTGACACAGCAAGTCGATGAGTACGAGCGGGTAAAGCGGCAGCTTTCCAGCGGAAATTTGCGGTTGGTGGTCTCGATCGCAAAAAAATATCGCAACCGGGGGCTGAGCTTCCTCGACCTGATTCAGGAGGGAAATACAGGGCTGATGCGGGCGGTCGACAAATACGAGTATCGCCGTGGTTTCAAGTTCTCCACGTACGCCACTTGGTGGATTCGGCAGGCCATTACCCGGGCCATTGCCGACCAAGCTCGAACGATTCGAATTCCGGTCCACATGATCGATGTGTTGTCAAAACTACGAAATATTCAAAAGAGTCTCTTGCAAGAACTGCGGCGAGAACCGACAACAGAGGAGATCGCCCAACGTTCGGGAATAGAATTGGATGAAGTGCGGCGGGTGATGGATATCGGCCGTCATCCGGTCAGCCTTGATCGGCCCGTGGGTGATAACGACGAAAACAGTTTCGGCGAATTCGTTGAAGACCACGCCAGCGATAACCCGGTGAAAAGCGCCAATCATGCGATTCTGCGCGACAAAATCGAGAAGCTGCTCAAAACCCTCACTTACCGTGAGCGCGAAATTATTCGCCTGCGGTACGGCTTGGGCGACGGCTACACCTACACGCTGGAAGAGGTTGGCCGCATTTTCCGGGTCACGCGTGAACGGGTTCGCCAAATCGAGGCCAAGGCCGTGCTCAAGCTCCAGCATCCGGTGCGGAGCCAGCAACTGGAAGGCTTCGTCAAAAGCGTGGCGTGATGGCCGCCGCTCGGGTTCCGCCCGAAATGGCGTCGCCAGATTTAAAGCCCGGCATTTTCAAAATGCCGGGCTTTTTTGTCGGGCAAACGCTGGCGTCTTCTTTCGCGATGACTTACCCACCAAGCCGCGGGCGATAACGCTCGCGGCTTTTTTTATTCGTAACCGTTCACGGTTACGAATTCGTTGTCGGTCTTCCCGCCAAGCCGGAGGCTTGCCAGCCATTAGCCGGTGGTCGAGCGCAGCGAACACCACCGGTAGGCTACCGCAACGAACGTGCATCCCGGCGGGATGCCAGACGCGGCGGGCGCGAGAAACACCGCGAAACAACAACGCTCGAAACAACGCCGTCATTCGCGCCGCCCATTGCCGCCAGAACGCCGCTGGCATCCCGCCGGGATGCGGAATGTCGCGGCCTCGATCCTCCGGTGGTGTTCGCTGCGCTCGACCACCGGCTAATAGCTATGATCCTTCCAGGATAAGTCGCGTGAAAACCACGTCTATTCGCGATTTGTACGACGGCTTATCTCGGAAGACTCGTTTCAAGTCCGGGAACGGTTACTTTTATTCAACCTGCATCTAAGATGAGGAGTTGCACCACAGATGACCATTGCGTCGGAGGCACTCGTTCGGTTACACCGTATCCACCGCCAATTAGGCGATCTGCGAGGACGTTTGGCGCGGGGCCCCAAACAAGTCGCCGCCGGAGCGGGGAATCTGGCCGAATTCGAAGCGGAGCAAGCGAAAATCAAGGAAGTCCGCACGAAAACGAAAATACTGGCCGACGAAAAGCAGCTCCATCTGCGGCAACGCGAAATTCGCTTGGAAGATTTGCAAGCCAAGCTGAATTCGTGCGGCAGCAATCGAGAGTACCAGATGCTCACTGAACAAATCGCGGCCGACCGGCAGGCGACCAGTGTTCTGGCCGACGAAATTTTGGAACTGCTGGAACGGCTCGACGTTCTCGATGCCGAAGTGGCTCAAGCGGAGCAACACGTGGCGGCGTCGCGGGAAAGTCTGGCCGCGTTGCAGGAAAAAGTAGCCGCCGAAGCAGCGTTGATCGAAGCCGATATTACGCGTCTGGCCGCCGACCTGAAAGAAGCCGAAAAAGCACTCACCGGAGATGTGCGCGTCGAATACAATCGCCTAGCCCGCACCCGTGGCGAAGATTCGCTGGCCGAAGTCGACGACCAAGTGTGCGTCGGCTGTTTTCAAACCATCACACCGCAAATGTACAACGAACTGAAATTGCAAAAGGCTGTTTTCTGCAAGAGTTGCGGCCGCTTGTTGTACCTGCCCGAAGGGTCTTGACGCACCTAATTGGTTAACGCCCCTGCGGTTATCGAGCGAAAAAAGCCCGGCATCTTCAAGATGCCGGGCTTTTAACGTGGTCGGTGAATTTCGAACAGGTTCTTACGAACCGAATTCAGGACGGCGGCGGCGAAGCTGCGTCTGCAAGCGTTGCACGATACTGCTGTGCATTTGGCTGACGCGGCTTTCGCTGAGGTCGAGCGTGGCGCCGATCTCTTTCATCGTCATCTCTTCGTAGTAATAGAGGATGATGATCAGCCGCTCGTTACGGTTGAGCCCCTTGGTGACCAAGCGGAGCAGATCTTTTCGCTGTACGCGGCGGGTGGGATCTTCTCCTTTTTTGTCGTCGAGAACGTCGATCTCGCTGACATCTTTCTCGCTATCGGTGGCGTACCACTTCTTGTTCAAACTTGTCAGCACGACGGCGTTCGCATCGACCACCATCTTCTCAAGTTCCTTGATCGACAGCCCCATGAATTCGGACAGCTCCTGTTCCGTCGCCGGACGGCCGAATTTATCTTCGAGCCGTTTGGTGGCGTCGTTCAGCTTGCTGGCTTTGGAGCGGACCAGCCTCGGCACCCAGTCCATACTGCGAAGTTCGTCGAGCATGGCGCCTCGAATACGGGGCACGCAGTAGGTTTCGAACTTAACGCCGCGCGAAAGATCAAAAGCGTCGATGGCGTCCATCAGTCCGAACGTGCCGGCGGAAATGAGGTCGTCCAGCTCGACTCCGTCGGGGAGCTTGGCCCAAACCCGCTCGCCATGATATTTGACCAAGGGAAAATAGCGTTCGACCAGCCGGTTTCGCAGCAATTGGTCGGGCGCCTGCGACTTGTAGATCTTCCACAGTTCAAGAACATTATCCGCTGCCTTGAGCGTCGATACCATGCAATCCTCCGTGATTGAATACCGTGCCTTGCCGACGCCCACACTTTCGTGGCGGCGCTGCAACGCACTTCTACGCCCGCCTGAAGCGAAGCGTAGATCCCCTGTTTTTAAGACGGCATCGTTTTCCCCGATGCCCCCGGCCTAGCCGATGCTCTGTCTCCCGATTGGGATTTCCCCACGCAATTAGCAAGCGTTGTGGCGTGCCGGCCTCTTCAAGAAGTGAAGACCACCCCAAACACAACGATGCGGTTAGTATTGATCGGCCCGCCGGTGGCGTAGGTTGAGCAGAAATTGCCGATTCGACCGTCAAGTCAAAAAAGAGTGGAGAGTTTGCGCGATCAGGCAACCGGGAGAAGCTGAAAATCCCGGGATTTGATCATGCCGGGCTTTTGGCCTCGCGCCCCGCAGCTTTTTCCGATGCTCGCGTCAAACGACGCCGCGCGCTGGCGGCAATGACCGTTATACTTCGCACGGCTACCAATAGCTCGTTTAACGGCAAGCCGAAGGCGACTGCTTTTTGCGCCAGCGCGAACGGTCAAGGAAAAAACGCAGTCGCCTTCGGCTTGCCGTTAAACGAAAATGTGCCATTTCCAACCGTGAGCGGTATATACGAAGGGTTTTTTCGCCTTCCTTCACGAAATTGTGAAAACGGCGGCGCGTAAAAAACGCGGCCAGGCGAGTTTGCGTCGCCTGGCCGCGTGTGGCAATCGTTAGTGATCAAACAACACGGCGCCGAGAAAAAATCAGTTGCCGAGTTGGGCGAACAACTGATCGACGTTCGCCGCGTATTCACCTTCAGGGCCGCCGAAGAATGCGGAGAAGCCGCCTTCGATGCGAATGACGAATTCATCGTCGATGCGGCCCATGATACGCAAGGCGGGGTCGCCATCGGTGGACACGGTTCGAGTGCTGGTAACACCGTTGCGAACGGCAGACACCGTCGCTGACGTTCCACTGGCATTCAGAACAACGACCACGCTCTGCACGCCGTCCCAACCGTCGAGCAGCGAGAAGAACCGCTGGACGCCATTCAAGTTGGCGCCCACAATAACACCGTTGGAGGTGGTCGAATTCAATTCATCGACGATATTGATAAACCACGGCATCAGGCCCCGCTCGCCAAAGTTGACTTGCGTCGGCTGGTTTTGCCCCAAGGTAACGGTTACTTCGTCGCTCCGTGAGGCATCCACCGAGTTCTTGCCGGGAGAAAAGTTCAACGGCCCCACTTCAACCACTTGGTAAACGCCCGGCGCGGCGTTGGGGAAACCGTAGGAGCCATCGGCCGCGGTTTTGGTGCGGTCGACTTCGGCGCCATTTTGCATGAGGATGATCTCGACGCCGCCAATGGCTCGCTCGTTCCCGGCGCCGTTTTGGAAAACGCCGTCATCGTTCACGTCGGCGAACACAAAGCCGCCAATGCCATCGCCCAGAGGCGCCTGGCCCACGAAGATATTCGCGGTGGCGGTTCCGGTGAACGCGCCGTCGGTGACTTAATAGGTAAAGCTGACCTGCCCGCGGAAGCCGGCGGCGGGCGTGTAAACGAATGTGCCGTCGGAGGAGAAACTCAACGCGCCGCTTTGAGGGCCCGATTGCAACGCGGCCGTCGCGGTTTGACTCACGGCATCGTTCCCCAGGACGCCGACGGCCCGCGTGCTCGCCACAACGGCTTGATCCACGCCGGTGGCGTAGGTGTCATCCGATACCCCGACCTGCACGGTGATGGTCACGGTTGCCGCGGCCGAAGGCGTGCCGCCATCGGTTGCCAGATACTGGAAGGATGTCGGTCCAAAGAACCCAGCGTTGGGCGTGAAGGTGAAGGTGCCGTCGGCATTCAGGTTCAGCGAGCCTTGCAAATTGGCGTCGTCAACCAACTGTGCAACGATGGTGCCGGGCGCGCCGGGATCAGTATCATTGCCCAAGACACCGGTTTGGCGAGTGTCGACGGTGAGTGTCTGGCCGCCCGCGACGGTGTACGCATCAGGATTGGCCACTGGGGTGCCGGCCCCAGGATTGACAATCGTCAAGGTGGCGGCGCCAAAGGCAACGTCGTCGGGTTGGAGAATAATGGGAGGATCAAATAGCTGAATATCGTTGCCCAAATCTTCGGGCGGATCCGACGTGAAGGTCGCTTGCCCGAAGGTATCGGCGCGGGAACGGGCCGTGAACAACACTTCGGGGCCGGCGCCCACCGGTTGGCCGCCCACCAATATGGTTTGTGGCGAACCGATTTCGTTAATGATGCCGGCAACGCTGAGGTCGCCCGTGCTTCCAAAGGAGCTATTGTATTCGGGGCCCAATTCGGGCGTTCCCACGATGGAAACCGTATCGCTATAGAGTAAATCGATGAAGGCCGAGAAAACGCCCAAGCCCAGGTTCGTGGCCCCCGCGGGACGAAGGTCGGAAACCGACACTTGCACGAAAAATTCATCGCCCAGATTCACCTGGCTCACCGGTTGGCCGAGAATGTCGAGGGTTTGAACCGTAATATCGGCCGCTTCCGCGAACGGCGCGATCACGGTGGTTACGGTGGCGGTGTCGGTGAGCTGCCCGTCGGAGATTGTGTACGTGAACGTTTCACCAGGCGACGAACCCGGAGTGTAGGTGATCGTGGCGCCGTTATCGGTGATGACCGCCGTTCCGCCGCCGCTCGGCGCCGAAACATTCGTTATGGTGAGTTGGTCGCCATCGACATCGAAGTCGTTGTTGAGAACGTTCAAAACCCGCGAACCATCGCCTTCAATGAAATTATTGAAGCCAGGGCCGAAATCGTCATTGGCCACCGGAGGATCGTTCAGCGGCAGCACTTCCACCGTGACTTCGGCTGAGTCGATGAAACCGGCGGTGTTTCTCACCGTGTAGGTGAAGGTGTCGAAGCCGGTGAAATCGGCGGACGGCGTGTAATCAACCGACAATCCATCGGTCGCGATCACGACATTGGCGCCCGCACTGACTCCAGAAACGTTGTCGATGAACAACGGCAGATTCTGCTGCGCTGGCGGGCGAACATCGTTGGCCAACAAATCGAGCGTGGTGGTGCTGTCTTCATTGACCGGGTTGTTCACGGGGTCGGCCGTTGTGAAGCGATCAGCCACGGCGCCGAGAGGCGCGTTCACCCGGAAGTTCAACGCGCCGAAATCGATGGCCGTGACAGGCACGGCGAACAAACTATCGGGTCGAGAGAATAGTATGTCGGCGCTGGCGCCTTCCGCGGCGTCGCCGGTGAAATCGAATAACAGGTCGGGGTCGCCGCCGGCGATGCTGGCCGCGGTGAAGCCGGCGGTAAAGAGCACGAACGACCCAGCTCCCAGCGGTGCGGTGTTGGGGTCGAGTCCGCCGGTTTGCACGGAGCCGACTTCATTGATCTGGCCGGGCACGTCAAACATCGCTTGCGTGAAGCCATCGACGATAAAGTTGGAGCCAAATTCAACATCAAAAGCGAAGCCATGTGGGTTGTTGGTTGCGGGGTCGAGCGAAATGGCCGTTTGGTCGAAATTCAAATCGAAGAAGGCTGAAAACAGACCCAAGGGATCAGCAAACAAATTATCGGAGAACGTGGTGCGGTCGTCTTCCACCGATACTTCGAGCTGGAACGATTCGCCAGATTCGACCGAAGTGATTTCCGTGACGCCGTCAGCCGCCAACGCCCTGAAGCTAAAACTGGCCAGCGTCGTGCCCTGCGCGGGGTTGGCGAAAATCGCCACCGTGGTGACATCCACAGTGTTGTCGCTGGCGTCGCGGACTTCATACACAAAGGTGTCTTGGCCGTAGAAGAAGCTATCGTTGTCGGCCAAGGTGGGCGGCGTGTACAGAACATTCGCGCCGCCGGCGCCGACGGTCACGGTGCCGCCTTTGGCGGTGGTTGCGGTCAGGCCCAGATTGTTCGCCGCCACCGAAGTGCCTACGCGGGAAACCGCCAGGGCAATTCCTGAATCGTTGGCCAACACAGGTAGCGCGTTATCGGAGGTGCCGAGCGTTATCGTGAAGGGATCGTTTGGATTGGAAAGGTTGAACGCGTCGGGAACGGCGCCAGCTTCGCCTTCGGCGCGAATTTCGTTCACCACCATCAGTACGTCGGTTACTGACAGGTAATTATCGCCGTTGACGTCAACGTATTTTATATTGCTTTCCCCTTCGCCTTGGCCGCTGGCGGTGGGCACGGTCAGATAGCGTTGGCCGCCGGTGCGCAAATCGCCCACGATATCGAGGATATCGGAAATCGAGACCAGCCCGTCGTCGTTGACATCCGCCGGCATGACAGGATTTTGAAACGCGGCTACATCGGCAGCCAGCATCATCCTGTCTTCCAACTGTTCGGCCCTCAGCCTACGAGAAGGCAAACGCCTCGAACGGGCCGACGCACGGCGACGAAGAGGGCGTGGGAATTTGCGGTCTGAGCCGCGTCTTGATCTTTTCATGTTCTTTTGCATGATACGGGAAAGCGCCTCTGTGATGCGATTCTCACGCTCCATCACAAACGAGTTCAATAAAAGACGCCATCCGACGGCGCCTCCGCTGTCTTGCCGAATCGAGCGTGCTGCTCTGTTCCGTGGCGAAAAGTAGGATGTGAACGATTCAGGAGCC
Source organism: Planctomycetota bacterium (assembly GCA_024276655.1). Classification (GTDB taxonomy): domain Bacteria; phylum Planctomycetota; class Planctomycetia; order Pirellulales; family Pirellulaceae; genus SZUA-33. Next base: position 12,668 of record JAJRWU010000200.1, on the reverse strand, counting down.
GTTTCTCTAGCGACTCCAGCACTACTCAAGGGACTCCGCGCCCGTCGTCTTTTCAGACTGAGCGGAGGGCAAAACGATGGTCGTTATTCCTTCAATCGGCTTGAAACACGACCCTTGCATGATCAGGATGCAATTGCGTCAAACCTTACCCAGCGAAGTATTTCAAAAGTCCGATAGGTCGGAGTCGTCTCGAAACAGGTCGTCTCCGAACAGAGCGTCGACCGACTCCATAAATGTCGATGATTCATTCTGATAACGCCGGTGGGCGTTATCCACCAAGCTCAACGCCAAGGCGTGGCTGCCTTGAACAGTAGCCTGTTGAAGCTGGATTTCACCCATTTCCGCAACCAGCAATTCAGCTCGCGATGCGTCTGCGTTTTGGGCGCCTGTCGGCGTTGTGGTGGTTGGCGTTACAACAACCGGGAAATTTTGCTCGGCAACGCCTTGACCAGATGCGTCGCCCGATGGCGAGGGGGCCGCCACACTGTTTGAAGCCGATTCGCCTTCCCCTTCGGGAGAGGCGCCGAAGCCAAAGGCAGCCGCACTGCCGTTGATGCGGAACAAGCGAACGCCATCGCCATTTCTGCCCAACTCCTGCACGCGTTGGTCGCCCACGTTGATCGTGGGCGATACATCTCGCAGCCCGCCAGCGGTCGGCGCCGCCGACACGCGAGTTTTCATCGAATCATTGTTGACGAATTCCAATTGCAAATCTCGGAAGTCGCTCCAGCCATCAGCCGAAGGCATCTGATGCCAAACGACATTTCCGGCTGCGTCGACCGCCACCAAACCAGCACTGAGGAAGCTCGAATTCGAGGCCAAAATATCTCGCACGCTGATAAACAGCGGGCTCAAGCCCCGGAAGCCGAAATTGTTTTCCACGGAAACGACGTCGCCCAGTTCGCCAATCGTAAACTGAATCGATTCATCGACGTTCACTAGCGAGGAAAACTCCGCCGCACTCAACGTTTGGCCGCCGGTGTCGACCGACGCGCCCAGGCTGGTCTGGCCGTTGATGAGGAAACCCGCGACTTGATCGTCTTCGTTGGTGACGGTGTAAACGCCGGGCGGCAACTCTGTAAATTCGTAACGGCCGTTTTCGTCAGTGAGGGTGTCCAGGCTGACCGATTCGTTGCGAGCGGTTGTGCCTCTGAGATGCACCCGCATGCCGGAGAGCACATCTTCCACGCCCTCACGAACGCCGTTGTCGTTGGTGTCGAGATAGACAAAACCAGAAATCGTGCTGGGAATGAATGCCACCACTTCTACGGTAACGGTGGCGGTGTCTGTGCCGCCGTTGCCGTCGGAAACGGTGTAGGTGAAGGTCTCGAAGCCTTCAAAGCCTGTTGCGTTTCGGTATTCGATCGACCTGCCGTCGGGCGAAATTTGAATGAAGCTGCCAGTCGGCGTGGCCGTACCTTGGACCACGCCCGAACTCACCGCCGAAATCATCAGGGTTTCGCTCGGCTCCACCGTGGTGTCGTTGGCGAGCACGTTGAATATCGCGACCGGGTCGCCTGGGTCAAGCTGTTGGATATCAAACGGGTCGTCGTTCGCGACCGGGTTGTCGTTCACGCCGCTGACTTCCACCGTTACGGTCGCCATCGAACGCAGGCCGTTGTCGTCTTGAATTTCATACGTGAACGTGTCGTTCACCATTTGGCCGGGCAGCAGGGCTTGCAACGCCGAGGCGCCCGAAGGGTTGTAGACGAAGCCGCCATTGGCCGAAACACTTACCGAAGCGCCTTGTTGGCTGGTGGCGTCGAAGTTGATAACCGTCAGCGCGGCTTGGTCGCCGGTGTCGACGTCGGTGTCGTTACCGAGCAGGCCCAAGTTGCGGGCGGTAATGTTCACGGTGGTGTCTTCATCGGTGACGTAGCCGTCGTCGTTCGCCACCGGGGCGTCGTTCACTCCGCCGACGGAAATCGTGACGGCGCCCGTTACGGTCGTGGTTCCATCGGATAACGTGTAGTTGAACGTGTCGTTCAGCGTATCGCCGGTGTGCAAGGCTTGCAGTGTTGCCGAGCCTCTGGGGTCGTAGGTCAGATTGCCGGCGGCGTCGATGCTCACCGATGCGCCGTTGGCGCTGGTGGCGTCGAAGCCGGTAATCGAAAGCGTGTCGCTGGCGTCCACATCGGTGTCTTGGCTATTGGCGCCGAAACCGCTGATCACATTGCCGTTAAACACGGTGTCTTCGTCGGTGGCGCCGGAATCGGTGTTGGCCACCGGAGCATCGTTCACACCGTTGACCAAAACCGTAACCTGGCCTTGCACGGTGTTGACGCCATCGAATACGGAGTACGAGAAGGTGTCGTTGGCCGTTTCGCCGACAGCCAACGCTTGCAAGGCGGCAGAGCCGCTAGGATCGTACGTGTAGGCGCCGGTTGTTTGATTCACGGAAACCGAGGCGCCGCTGGCGCTGGCGGCGTCGAACGCCGAAACGGAGAGCGTCAGGCCTTCAGGGTCGACGTCCCCGGCCAACACGCCGGGCGCCGCAATGTTCAAGGCGGTGTCTTCGTCGGTGGTTTCGTTTTCGTCCGCCACGGTGGGCGGTTGGTTGGTGACGGTAATGGTTACCGTGGCGGTGGAGGGGCCGTTTGAAACGCCGTCGGTCACGTCGTCGTTGATCGTATAGGTGAACGTATCGGTTCCGGCCAAGAGGCTCGCCGGCGGCGTGTAGACCAGTGTATTGGCGGCGCCGCCCACGGTAATCGTGCCGCCTTGGGCCGAGGTTGCATCGAAAGCCGTGATATTGGTGCTGGTGGCGGCCGGATCAAAAACGTCGTTCGCGAGCACCGGCAGATCGCCGCTGGCGGTGTTATATGCAACGGTAAAGGCCGCATTCGTGGCGGCGTTGTCGTCGACCGCTCGCGGGAGCGAGGCCGGAATGATATTGATCGAAACGGTGGCCGTGTCGGTCCCGCCGTTGCCATCGTTGGCGGTGTAGGTGAAGCTATCGGCCCCGTTCAAGTTGGCCGTGGGCGTGTAAGTGAAGGAGCCGTTGGCGTTCATCACCACCGAACCCTTGGAAGGTTGCGTGGCGACGGAAGCCGTCAAGGCGCCGCCGTCGATATCGGTGTCGTTGTTCAGAATACTGGAGGCGACCAACACGTTGAGCACGCCGTTCTCGTTGACATCGAACGGGCCGTCGTCTGCCGCCACGGGAGCATCGTTCACACCGCTGACGTTCACCGTTAACGTTGCGCTGTCTGTCTGGCCGGCGTTGTCTCGCACGGTGTAAACAAAAGTTTCCACCAAATCGGCGTCGCCCGCTTGCAGGGCCTGTGCTTGGGCGGAGCCGGTGGGGTCGTAGGAAAACGTGCCGTTGGCGTTCAAAATGAAGGTGGCGCCGATGCCCGTCAGGCCGTTGAAGGTGTCGAACGTGTGGGCGTCGCCGGCGTCGGGCGTGCTGACCAGCGAGTTGAGGTCTCCGTTGAGCACGGTGGCTTCATTCGTGGCGTCGGAGCCGTTGGAGGCTACTGGCGGGGAGTCCACCGCGGCCACTTCCACCGTCACTAAGGCCGTACTCGTGTTGGCGCCATCGGTGGTGGTGTAGGAAAACGTTTCGGTCCCGGCGAAGCCGGCCGCAGGGGTGTAGTCGAGCGAGGCGCCGCCGCCAACAATAGTGACCGTCCCCCCGTTGCTTATGCCGGAAACCGAATCGATTATCACAGCGCCCGCCACGCCAATCGTGACCGACGTGCCGCCAAAAACAACATCGGAAGTCGGCACCTGCTGCTGGATATCCGGCTCAAAAAAGTTGAAACCCTGGTTGGCCAGCGTTGTTTCGCTGGTGGTGAAATTGAAGTTGCCGCCGTTGGTCAGGTCGTTGTTGAGTACGTTCAGATTCACCGGATTGGGCGGGTCTTGGTCGACGTTGAACATGTCGTCGGCGCTGCCGGCGGTAAAGGTCGTGTAACCGTTGATAATATCGTTGGTCCCTTGATTGAAATCGACCGAGACGATATTGAACTGCGCCACGCCAGGATTAAAAGGATCGGGCAGCACGGTGAAGTGGTTCGGGCCGGCGGTGACAGGGCCCGTGCGAGGAAGATTCGCCGGAAAATTCAAATCAAAGGAAATCGCCGCCAATCCATGATCGGCCAAGGGCAACAGGGCCGTTACCGGCCGGGCGTCGCGGTGCAGGGCTTGAATACGAAAGGAATCGCCAAAATTGACGGTGCTCTTCGGTTCGCCGAACGTTCCGGTGAGCTCCAGCGAAAGCACGACATCGCCCGCTTCACCTTCCGCTCGCAAGGCGTCGACAACCAACAACGCGTCCATCACGGAGAGCATGTTGTCGTTGTTGACGTCAATAAAAGCACTGCTGCTTCCATTACTTTCGCCTTCACCACTGGCCAGGGGCACGCCCAATTGCCGCACGCCGCCGTTTCGCAATTCACCGATCACCATGAGAACGTCAGTGATGGAATCGACGCCGTCGTTGTTGACGTCTGTCGGGTGGGCTGCGTTGTAGAAGGCGCCGGCGACATCGCCCGCCAACATTTCACGCGGTTCCAGGTGTTCACATGCGAATCGCCGCGCCGTTTGTAGACGGCGGCTTTTGCGACGATTGCCAAACAAAGAGGGCTGACGACGAGATTTGCGGCGTGGCTTGGTCATAATTTCTTTAAAGCAAAGGAATGTGCGTTGCGGGAAATTTCCAATTTACCGGTTCGGACAAGATCGGAGCGGCCTCTTGCGGCGGCAACAAGCGATTGTAGAACGTTGCCTCCGAATTCGCGCCGATCGACGTGCTCAAAATCCCCTGCATGGGTTGCCTGAAGGCCTCGAGTGAGAAGCTCCGTCGAACACAAGCATGAGAGATGATCATTTTTTCGAGACGCATGAAATACGAATCATATTTTCGAGGCGCTCGAAATACGAAAAGTTCCCATGGAGTCACAAAACACCCTCGGGTCCGCTGGGCGGCCGAGCGGTCGCGAAGGTAACTTCTACACTAATTGGGATCCGAAACATTGCAAGGAATAACGATCTATCTTGCCCAAAACCCCAGTTTTGTCGGTTTCCGAGTGAAAGTCAACCGTCGCGGCTCCCTCCAACTGGGAATACGCCCGTTCTAGACAGGGGGACATAAACGGTGAAAATACCCCGGAAATTTCTCGGAAAAGTTAAACTTTCCCTGATGGCGTTGAGAGAAGCCGGGCTTCTGAATCAGATGTAGTTTTTCCGGCTTTCTTAATGGGAATGGCCCTTTCAGCCGGCGGAGATTGTTCTCTCGTCGCCTTTTTGCAGAGGAAAAGCGGCACTCATTGTTTGAACGGCGCTTAACGCTGTACTGGTTCATCAGCCGATGAGCTAGCTCACGGTTTACAGCATTCTCGGAGAACCGGACGCTAACGCGTTCCGGCTGATCTGCGCGGCGTTTTCGGCAAGACGCAATCAACTTTTCGGGGAGAGGTTTATGAGAAATTCCGACCTGTTCATGACTCAACGACTACCGGCTAGAAGCCGGTAGGTTCAGAAAAGAAGTTGTGAGCTACGGACTGAAGCCCTTCGCACACAACAAGAAAACAACTCCACCTTCCTCAAAAGGCTACCCCAGGAAAAAGAAGATTTACCACAGAGCACACAGAGAACACAGAGATTTTTTAGGGCGCCTTTTTCTCTGTGTGCTCTGTGTACTCTGTGGTAAAAAGTTCCTTCCACGAGAATTCTTCGTGGCAACCGAACCCTTGCCACCTCAATAAAATCCTCAAGGTTTCGCCTGAAGGCGAGGGTTTTAGACCCATCGCAAGGGCAATAACCTCAGGCTATGCCCTGCGCGGTCCGACATGAAATCGGGAAGTTATTTCGGGACTATTCCTCAGAAGGGTGGGCCGATGATCTGGGGCTATCTCGGCGGGCGCGGCAACCCGTCGCCCCAGGACGCCAGCGGACTACGGCAGAGTGACGACTTCGCCACGATTACGAGTCGCCATCGCGCGCCACGTGGCCAAGTCGACCGTTTCGGGAATGAAGCGGGTGGCGCCGTCGACCAGCACCACTTGGGCGCCGCCGGGATGGTAGCTGCGCGAGGTCACGACGGCGTAAGTGATTTGATTGAGCGTTCTTCCGGCGCGGGAGGAGTTGAAGTCGATGTCAAATTCTTGGCCGCCACTGGTATAAATCACCGGCGAGTTGGGAGGGAAGGCGCTCGTGAAACCCGATTGATGGACCCGCGCATCGACCCATTCGGTGTGTCCTGAGTTTGATTTGAAATCGCCTCCGTAACCGACCACCGTCCCGCTGTTCAGCGGAATGGGCGCTCCCATGCCGCTCGGCGCGCCGCCGTCGCGCAGGTAGGGAGTCCAGGCTTTGACTTCGGCAAAGGCCAGCGTATTGCTTGTGCCATCGGTAATGCTGGCGAAGCTGTTTCTGGCGTTGGGGCCGGTCAGTCCGTTGCCGCTCTGCCGGTTGAGAGGATTGTAAATGAACCAATCACCCTGATTAACGCCGTAATTGAGCGGGTAGTGCGTGATGGCGCCGTCGGGTCGCTCGCGATCGTTCACTTCGCTTGGACAGAGGTACGCCGCCACGCGTTGTTTGGTCACCAGTGGCTGGGTGTCGTAGGGCGCCGACCAATTGATGAGGTCTTGCAGGTTGGCTTGTTCGAGGAACGGCAGCAGGCGGGCTTGCACCGACCAACTGATCGAACTGACGCCCGGCCGATAGATTCCCGCCGGCGGGAACTTTTTGTAGGTATCGTGGTAGTTGTGGAGGGCCAGCCCGATTTGTTTCAAATTATTGCCGCACGACATCCTGCGGGCCGCCTCGCGGGCCGCCTGCACGGCCGGCAGAAGCATGGCCACCAGAATTCCGATGATGGCAATCACGACCAACAATTCCACCAATGTGAAGCCAATGCGTTTTGGTGTGTTCCGAAACATGGCGTAGAACCTCTTTTTAATGAATCGAGCAGGGAGGGAATGGGGAGGGCTTGGTAAATGAGTCTGAGTATCATTCGCAAGGAAAAACCCGAAGGGCCGATACTTGGTGATACTGAGACTCCGTATCAACAACGACGTTTAGTTTCGCTGGTTGGAAACTGCTTGTCAATACGGAGTGAGAGTTTTTTCTGAGAGGTTCGCTTTTGCCCAAACTTGTGTGGGGCAGGAAAGACAACTATCATCGAAGGGGTCGCCATTGGGGCGATTGCTGTTGTGAAAGCGGACGGAGAATATGTCGCCCCCCTCGAAAAAGACGGTCTATTACCGGCAATCCCGTTTTTCGACGCGTCTGCCTGTCGACCGCCTATACACGCCTTCCCATTGCTGGTTGATGAAAGACGCTTTCCCTGGAGTGGCGGCGGATGGCGGCGTCTGGCGGGTGGGGCTGACGAAATTCGCCACCCGTATGTTGGGCGACTTGGTCGAGCAGGAATTTTCCGTTGCGAAAAACGATTTGGTGGAAGTTGGGCGGTCCATCGGTTGGATTGAGGGGTTTAAGGCCCTGTCGGATATCTATTGCGTGTTGGAAGGAAGTTTCGTCGGCGGCAATCCTGAACTTGCCAAGAATCCGGCGCTGCTCGATTCCGACCCTTACGGCGCCGGTTGGCTGTATTCGGTTCGCGGCGAGCCGGACGCACGCAGCGTCGATGTCGACGGATATGTCGCGGTGTTAGACGCGGTCATTGAGAGAATGCTTCACGCGAACCTGCCTGACGAAGGGGATGAGAGTTGTCCAAAGCCCGGTACCTGATGATTGGCGGTTTTCTTGGCGCCGGTAAAACCACCGCCATGCGCAACTTGGCGAAGCGGTTGGCCGACGCCGGCCAGCGCGTTGGGTTAATCACCAACGACCAGAGCACCGGCTTGGTCGACACCGCCATTCTTGGCGCCGCCGGTTTTCCCACGGAGGAAATCACGGGCGGTTGTTTTTGTTGTCAGTTCAACTCCCTGGTTGCGGCGGCGGAGAAACTGACCGCGGAATCGCAGCCCGATGTCTTCCTGGCGGAGCCGGTCGGCAGTTGCACCGACTTGAAGGCCACGGTCAGCTACCCGCTACGGCGGATCTACGGCGAGCATTACTCCATCGCTCCGCTGAGTGTGATGCTCGACCCCGTGCGCGCTTTGCGGGTGCTGGGTGTGGAAGCCGGCAAGGTGTTTTCGTCAAAAGTGGTCTACATCTACGAGAAGCAACTTGAAGAGGCCGAGATTCTGGTCATCAATAAATGTGATCAAATCGGCGGCGGGCGGATCGACGCGCTCCAAGCAGCGCTGCGCGAGCGTTATCCCGAGAAAGAGATCTTGCGGGTTTCCGCGCGCACTGGTGAAGGCGTCGCGGAGTGGCTGGCGCGATTGGAATCGGGTTCGTTGGGCGAAACGCCAAACATGGACGTCGATTACCAGGAATACGCCGAAGGCGAAGCCCTGTTGGGTTGGTTAAACAGTACGATTCAGGTGGCCAGCGGCGCCGATTCCAGCAATGGCCATCTTAACGATCGCTGTGAATTTGACGGCAACGCCTTCGTGCTCGATTGCATGCGACGTCTGCAAGCCGAGTTGCATGCGGAGTCGGTGGAAGTGGCGCATCTGAAAATGACGTTTTCGCCCACCGGCGGCGGCTCCGATTTAGCGGTGGCGAACTATGTGCGAGACGACCTACCTCCGGAGCTTTCCTACCGGTTGGCGGCGCCGTTGCAAAAGGGCGAACTGATTCTGAATTTACGAGCGGAAGGGCCGCCAGAAACGCTCGAAGCCATTGTTTCTCGGGTGTTGCGAGCCGTGCAAGGCTCGACTAGACTGATTTTGGAAGTTGAACACCAGGAAGCATTCCGACCTTCCCCTCCCACTCCCACCCATCGGCTCGTGTAGAGCGAAATGCGCACCGTTCGCTTTCTCCGCTGGCGGAGCAACCCCCAAGGAAATAGAGGCGCTAAGAATATAGAGGCCGCCAAGGAAACAAGAGCGATGTGGCGGCTGGAGTATAAATTTGTCAATAGTTATTTGTCAATCGTCATTTGTCAATCGTCATTTGTCAATCGTCATTTGTCATTGGAGGGAGGATCGAAAGAGTGATGAAAAACTCTTCCAGTGCGGACAATCTGGAAGATCGGCTCATCGATTCTGCCGTTCGCGTGATTATACTGCTCGCGGTTGAAAATGGCGCCTTTTTCGTTTAACGGCAAGCCGAAGGCGGCTGCGTTTTGAGCTAATTCGTTCGGGCAAGACAGAAAAACGCAGCCGCCTTCGGCTTGCCGTTAAACGAGCCAATGCTAGCCGTGTGAAGTAGAAGGTTGCAGCAAAACAGCGAAAACGAAATAGGCATATCGACAAACCATCGCGGTTGCCTCCAATGACAAATGACTACTGACAAATAACTATTGATAAATGAAAAATCCCGGCCTTCCCAATGAGTTGGCGGCCCAATGAACTGGTGAGACGCCGCTTGCATCGCGGAGAAGCCGAGAACCAGAAAGAGAGCAGCTAGAAAAGATGGCGAACCCGTGTCAGCTCTTGTATTGCCACTGCGCGTATGCCAAGGTCGTGCCGCGCGAGGTCAAGCAAGAAGTGCTGAAACAGCTTTCGGAATCGGGAGTCGCGTTCGATGCCGTGGCCGATTTGTGTGAGATGTCGGCGCGGCAAGATCCCGCCTTGTTGCAAATCGCGCAACAAGAGAACGTGAGAATCGCGGCGTGTTATCCTCGTGCGGTGAAATGGTTGTTCGCTGCGGCCGAAGCGCCTATTCAAGAACAGACGCATCGGGTGCTGAACATGCGAACCGAGAGCGCCGCGGAAATTGTATCTCGGTTATTATCGACTGAAGAAATCACGTCCAGCAACGAAGACATGGCAGCGGTGGAAGAAACCCCGATCGAAGAAACGCAAGTAGAAGAACCATGATCTCACCCGTAGCTGCATCTTGGCGCGTCGTGCTTTACGAGGGTGAAGGCAGTCATCCTTTGGGCGCCGACGAACGCTTTGAAGCAACCAGCGCTTTGCTGGAGCGCGGGTACGCGGTCAGCAATGTGCGGCCCGGCGGGCGGTTGCCGAACCTGGGCCATGCCGACCTCCTGGTGCTGGGCAGGTTCGTGGGAGAAAAACCTCCGCACGTGGAAGACGCGCTGGGCGAGGTCAGGCTCCATTTCCACCAGTTGGACGAAGGCATTATTGAGGCCGGCGCGGCTTCGGTGTTGGCCTTGGTGGAGGCCGAGCAGAATGAACAAAATGTTACGCCGCCGGGCGGTTGGAAACCTTGGTTTCCGGTGATTGATTTTGATCGCTGCACCAACTGCATGCAGTGTTTGAGCTTTTGCCTGTTCGACGTGTACGGCGTATCGGGCGATGGTAAGATACAGGTTCAAAATCAAACCAACTGCAAGACCGACTGCCCGGCTTGTTCGCGGGTTTGTCCTGACGTCGCGATTTTGTTTCCCAAGTACAAAGCCGGTCCTATTAACGGCGCCGAGATCAACAGCGACGACCTCCGCCGCGAAGCGATGAAGGTCGATATTTCGTCGCTCTTGGGAGGCGATATTTACGCGTTGCTGCGCGATCGCAGCGAGAAGGCGAAGTCTCGTTTTTCCAAGGAGCGAGACGACGAACGCGCCCTCAAGGAGCGCATGCGTTGCTTGAAGAAACTACAAGAAGGCCTGGGCGATTTGGAAATTCCGGCCGAGGTGATATCGAGTTTGCCCTCAATGGATGAAATTCAAGCCAAGGCGGCCGAAGCCAAACGCAAGGCCGAAAAAGCGTTACAACAACAAGAGCAATCGAAACACGACGTCTGATAGCGGTTCCCCCAGGAGCGCGACCAGCCAGCGTGGCAAACGCCGCAAGCTGAAAAATAAAATTCGGCCGATGGCCGCTCCACGAAGTCTGGGCTCGCAAAGCATAAAGCCATATGATCTTCCGACTCGCCAAGCGCATGTTGACCGAACCCGACAAACGGGTGCTCTGGAAGTTCATGGTCAACGCCGGTTTCAAGGGCGTGCGCTCGGTGCAGAAATTCAAAAAGCGGTTGAAAAAGGGCGTACACTTCCCGCCGTTTCTGTACATTTCGTTGATCAATTCCTGCCAGTTGCGCTGCCAGGGTTGTTGGGTTGATGTGGCCTCGCCGCGTCAGATGATCGAACTCGACGACATGAACCGCATCATCAACGACGCCAAAAAACACGGCAACAGTTTCTTCGGCCTGTTGGGCGGCGAACCGTTCATGCATCCGAATTTGTTCGATATTTTAGAAGCCCACCCCGACTGCTACTTCCAGATTTTCACCAACGGGCATCTGATCAGCGATGAAGTTGGCCAGCGGCTGCGGCGCGTCGGCAACGCCACGGTGTTGGTTAGTATTGAAGGCTCCGAAGTTGTCAGCGACGAACGCCGCGGCAACAAGGATGTGCTCAGCAAAACAATGGCCGGTTTGGAAAACGCCATTCGCAATCGGCTGATTGTGGGCGTCGCGACGAGCGTCTGCCAATCGAATATCGAACTGGTGAGTGAAGAGTGGCTGTTGCGGTTGATCGACATGGGCGTGCATTACGCTTGGTTTCACACCTATCGCGTGATCGGGCCCGACCCGGCCGAGGAATTGGCGCTCACGCCCCAGCAAGTGCTCGATATTCGCAAGTTCGTGGTGCGAATGCGGGCCAAGTTGCCGATCGGCTTGGTCGACGCCTATTGGGATGATCGCGGTGAGGCGCTCTGCCCGATGGCCACCGGTATCAGCCATCATATTGGTCCTTCGGGCGCCATTGAGCCGTGCCCCGTGATTCAATTCGCCACCGAAACGATTCACGATGGCCCGAGTTTGTTCAATATCATTACGGAGTCGGAGTTCCTCAAGGACTTTCGTGAAACTTCGGCGGCGGCCACGCAAGGCTGCGTCATTCTGGAACGGCCCGATTTAGTACAGGAGTTGGTCGCCAAACACAGCGCCGCCGACACCACCCAACGCGGCACGTCGCTCGAAGAGTTGGAGCAGCTCACGTCGCGTAGTAGTCAGTATGATCCTGGCAACGAAATTCCCGAGGAGCATTGGGCGTATCGGTTTGCCAAAAAACATTGGTTCTTTGGCTTCGGGGCGTATACGTAGGGCGGCGTGAACAATGAGGGAGTCGCTGTTGAATCCGATATTGGCAACTGTAGCTCTGCTTATTTGTAGCAATGTGTTCATGACATTCGCATGGTACGCGCACTTGAAAGAGTTGGGGGATAAGCCCTGGGTTTTTGTCGCCCTGATTAGTTGGGGTATTGCGCTATTTGAATATATGTTTCAAGTTCCAGCAAACAGAATCGGCTTTACTGTTTTGAGTATCGGGCAATTGAAGATCCTTCAGGAAATCATCGCGTTGAGTGTTTTTGTTCCATTTTCCGTACTGTACATGAAAGAGGACCTTAAACTTGATTATCTGTGGGCGGGGTTATGCTTGGTTGGCGCGGTGTACTTCGTGTTTCGAGGTGAAATCTCTTGATCAGACAAGCCCCTCGACTACTCAACTGTTGTGAGGTTTCGCTAGATTGTGTTTGGTCGTTAGACATTAATTCCGGACCGCTCGGAAGTCATGGAGACACGGCGGTAGGAAAGCCAAAGGATGCCTGGGAATTCCACCACCCCTTCGTTTGAATTACCATCGGTCGAAAACATGGCCACAGGTAAGAGTCCAGCGGCGCACCTCGGAGACGTCCTCATGCAACTTCCCGTGATCAGCGTGCCCCGCGCCGTGC
>JAJRWU010000199.1 GCA_024276655.1 Planctomycetota bacterium | reverse complement strand
GACGAAATGCCTTTGGTAAGCCGGATGCGGGAAATCCGCACGTCCGGTTTGATGAGGGGGGAGGGGCGTCATTGACGCTCCTCCTCTACTCGACCGTTCCCTGCGTTGAAATGCCCGCCGGGAAACGCCGAACAATGTCTGGATTTTCGCCCAGGGCGCGTGGAGGTGCGAGAGTAAACTATCCGGCGGTTCAAAGCCCGTGAACGGTCGCCCCTTTTCGACGCCTCCGGGGCGCCGTCACACCGGCCAAGACATCTCGATAACTAAGAAATAATTGTGTCATTTGCAACCGTGCGCGGTATCGCGGACTTTCTCCGCTCCAATTGGCCGTTTTCCGTGGAGGTGTATACTAAGTGGCAGCGACGATTGTCTCTCGAATGAACTGCGGCGTTAATTCCGGCGTATTGAACCCATGGCCGACACTCCCCCTCCCACAAGCCCCAATTCCGTCACGCTTGACGCCCCCCCCACTCTGCTGGACGAAGGGGGTGAGGCGGCGCCGGCGGTCCACCTTATGGAGGGAAGCGACTGCGGTATTTCGGGGGAAACGCAATGTCTGTTGCGAACGCGGTTGAAGAAATCGGCCATCATTCTTTTCGCCGGGTTCGCGGTGTTCCTGCTTTGGAATGCCTGGAACGCCGAGATCGAAAACAACCCGCATGCATGGAGAATTTTATCGGCGCATGCGGCGGTTACGGTCGCTCTGGGCGCCGTTGCGGCAGGACTCTGCCGGGGCTGCGAAATCGGCCTGACCAGGCTGCGGATTTACGAGACTATCGTGTTCGGCGCGCCGGCGGCGTTTTTTACCTTCCTGCAATTTTCCACCATGGACTTGGCCTGTAGCGTGGTCATGGAAGTCGTGCCGCAACTGGCGACGGAGGCGGGTCGCACGAGTGTTCATCGTTTGGCGTTGCAAAGCCCGGCCTTGAACTGGGTGTTTCTCATATTTACCTACGCGTTGTTTATTCCCAATACGTTTCGTCGGGCCGCGGTGGTGCTGGGGGCGATGGGGCTGGCGCCGCTCGCGACCGCTGTTTTCGCCTGGACGAGCTGCCCCAACGTGGGCGCCGTGATGAGCATGCATCCTGAATTTTTCACGTATCTGGTTTTGATGATGACTTTCGCCGTCGGCGTCGGGCTGACCGGCGTGCGGACCATCGGCGCCTTGCGAACGGAAGCCTTCAACGCGCGTCAACTGGGTCAATACCGCCTGCTGGAAAAGCTCGGCTCTGGCGGAATGGGCGAAGTGTATTTAGCCGAACATCAATTCATGAAGCGGCCCTGTGCTATTAAAGTGATCCGCCCCGAGAAGGCGGGCGACCCGCGCGTGTTGGCCCGGTTTGAGCGGGAAGTCGACGCCACGGCCAAACTCTCACATTGGAACAGCATTGAAATTTTCGATTACGGCCGCACCGACGAAGGCACGTTTTACTATGTGATGGAATACCTTCCCGGCATGAGTCTGCAACAGATTGTCGACAAAACCGGCGCCATGCCGCCGAGTCGGGTGGTGCATTTTCTTCGACAAACCTGCGCCGCGCTGCAAGAGGCGCACGATATGGGCCTGTTGCATCGCGACATCAAACCGGCCAATATTTTCGCCGCGCATCGAGGCGGCGTGCATGATGTCGCGAAGTTGCTCGATTTCGGTTTGGTCAAACCGGCGGCCGAAGTGGAGTCGTCGCGGCTCACGATGGAAGGCGCCATTACCGGTTCGCCGCAATACATGGCGCCCGAGCAAGCGCTGTCCGACGAAAACGCCGACGGCCGCGCTGATATATACGCCCTGGGCGTGGTGGCCTATCATTTGCTCGCCGGCGCGCCGCCCTTCGACTACGACCAACCGCTCAAGGTGCTCATGGCCCATGCGTCGGAAACGCCGCGGCCGCTCTCCGAAATTCAAGATGGCGTTCCGCCGGAACTCGAACAGATTGTCATGCGCTGCTTGGCAAAGAAACCCGCCGACCGTTTTCAATCGGCCGACGAACTAGCCGCCGCCCTGGCCGACACCCATCTCGCCGACGCCTGGACCGACGCCGACGCCGCCCGCTGGTGGCGAACGCTGAACGTGGCTTCGGAGCAGATCGTTGTAGAAACGTCGTAGGGCGAGGCGCTGATCGTGTTCGGCCATCGCGACAGTTCTTCGTTTGTGGCGCCAGGAGCGTTCCAACGGGCGTCGCGTTTGAAAGATGCTTGCCATGGATTCACAATCGCCAATACCCGCGAAAGAAAAAACCGCCGCGTGTTGGAAGCTGCGCACGCGAACGCTGGCGTTTTCGAGCCGCCCCTTGATCATGGGCATTGTGAATGTCACACCCGATAGTTTTTCCGATGGCGGCCGTTTCTTCTCGCCGTCGGCGGCTATTGAGCACGGTTTGCGTCTGGAAGCCGAAGGCGCCGATCTTCTCGATATCGGCGGGGAAAGCACCCGGCCCTACGCCCAGCCCGTTTCGGCCGACGACGAACGCAAACGTGTTGCGCAAACAGTGCAAAGTCTGGCCCGACAATGCCGCATTCCGATCTCGATCGACACCTCGAAAGCCAGTGTGGCGCAAGCAGCGATTGAGGCGGGCGCTGAAATTATCAACGACGTCACCGGCTTGGAGGGAGACCCCGCCATGCCGCGGGTCGGACTTGAATCTGGCGCTGCGGTGTGCGCCATGCACATGCAGGGCGATCCTCAAACCATGCAGGATAACCCTCAATACAACGACCCTCGCCATGGCGGCGTGACGGAGGAAATATTCGCCTATTTGCAACAACGCCGCGACGCCCTGTTGCATTACGGTATTGAGAAGGAAAAAATCTGTCTCGATCCCGGCGTCGGTTTCGGCAAAACACACCAACACAATCTCACCTTGTTGGCGAATTGCGGTCGCTTTCTCGACCTGGGCCAACCTTTGCTGGCCGGGCATTCGCACAAGGGCTTCATCGGAAAAGTGCTGGGCGATAAAGAAGCCAGCCGCATCGCCGGCAGCGTGGGCGTGGCGTTGTCGCTGGCGCGGCAAGGCGTGCAAATATTGCGCGTACACGATGTCGCCGCGACGCGGCAGGCCCTCGAACTGTTCCTCGCCACCGGCGGCCTTGATCGCGACGCGGGGCGTATTTCGTAAAAAGGGCGTTCCCGCCTTGATCACGTCAGCGCGGCGGCGTATCCCTCGAATGCTTCTATGGAATGCCGCAGCAGGTCATCATACTGACAGATCTCGATTTCTTGCCCCACAAGCTCAATCTCGAAATGGCCGCGATATCCCGAGCGGTGCAGAATGTCGACCATTTCTCGAATGGGAAGCTGGCCTTCGCCCAAGGGGCAACGGTCTTGCTCTTCGCCGGGGGGCTTTCTGGCGTCGCCGAGTTGAACGATGCCGATGCGGTCCGCGATTTTCGCAAGGCGGTCGAGCATGCCGGGTTCGTGGCCCAGGTGGTAACAATCGAAGGCCAGTTTGACGAATTGATCGTCGACGCCGTCGATCAAATCGAGCGTCTGTTGCAATTCGTTGAGCAGCGTCCAGCCGGACGCACAAGCGACATGCATCGGCTCCACCGCCAACACGACATTGTGTTTTCTGGCGCAAGGCGCTAGTTCAACGAGGGCGTCGTGAATCAGTTTTTGCGCATGGCTTACGATGTGTCCGCCCTGGGCGCCGCCATAAACGAGCAGGCAATCTGCTTCCAGTTCAGCGGCCAGACGAATGGCGTCGATGGCGTCGTTCACGTTTTCCCGGTAGCTGGAGCCATCGCTGCCGGTAAAACCGCCGGCCCAAAAAAGATTCGATACCTGCATGCCATGATCACGCAAGAGTTCAATTCCCCGGGCTTCTCCAAAATCGGATAGTTTCTCCCGCCATACTCCCATGTGGTTCACGCCCGCGGCCAGATAGTTGCGAACGTCTTCCTCGAACGTCCAGCGATATGTCGTAAGCTCACTAATCGAGAGGCATGACATGGGCGGCAATTCTCCTTTTCGATTCTCGCAAGATGTCAAACGGGCTCGACAGTATGAAGTAATCGGCGGTTCATGTAAAGATTGTGGGAATCTCGCAAAGCCATGAAGCCATGCTGATGCTAGCAGAGTTCGACGTCTGGATTCTCGGCTCGTAGATTTAAGGCTTGCGGCAGATGAGAATTTCGCCCAAATGGGGATTAGAAGAAAAAAAAGAGCCGCTTTCGTTCTACGAATTGGCGGCGGCATGGCGGTATGTCTACAATGGCGCGTCGCACGGGAACGCCCCGCCCCGATTCCAGAGAACTCTGCTTCCCGCAGGCGCCCTGTTTCCTAAAGCGCCCTGATTCCGAAAGCACCCTGATTTCGAAAGCACTGCCATGCACGGTCTTGATTACGCGGTTCTCGTTGTTTACTTCACCCTCATGGCGGGAATTGGCTTTTTGTGCATGCGTCTGGTGAAGAAGCAGGAAGATTACTTCATGGGCGGCCGTTCGTTCGGCAAGCTGTTGCAAACCTTCGCCGCCTTTGGCGCGGGCACCGGCGCCAACGACCCCATTCAAGTCGGACGCACCACCTGGACCAGCGGCCTGCGCGGCATTTGGAGCGTTTTGCTGTGGCTGTTTCTGACGCCCTTCTATTGGATCTTCGCCGTTTGGTATCGGCGGATGCGCCACTTAACGCTCGGCGATTGGTTTGTCGAACGATACGACAGCAAAGGCCTGGGCGCCGCCTACACCGTGTTCGCCTTTGCGTTTTGCATGATGTATCTTTCCACGATGTTCGCCGCCATTAGCAAGGTGGCGGCTTCAATCGTCAATTATGATGTCGTCACGCTGCCAACCGGCCATGCAATCGCCTTGGAATACGTGCTGGTTCCTCTGATTGCGATGTTGGTGATCGTTTATGGCGTGTTGGGAGGTTTGCGCGCCGCCTACTGGACCGACTTGATCCAGGGCATTTGCATTCTTTTTCTCTCCGTCGTGCTGGTGCCTTTTGGTCTGTTGCAACTCACCGAAAAGTATGGCGACGAGGAAACGGCCGCTCTGGTCGCTGAAAACGGCCAAAATTCGTTTGTCGTGATGTACGACGGCTTCCGCATTCTGCACGACCGCGTAACCGACGACTACTTCCAAATTATCGGCGGCTCGCGCGCCAGTGAGTTCCCGCTGCACTACATTATTTCCCTGGCGCTCTTGGCGCTGTTGGGAATCGTGGTGCAGCCGCACTTTATCGCCACCGGGGGCGGTTCCGCGAAAACCGAAAACTCAGCCCGCATGGGTTTGGTGGTCGGTAATTTCCTCAAACGCTTTTGTACGATTGGCTGGGCGCTGACCGGCCTGATTTTGATCGCCCTGATGGCCGGAAACACCGACGTCGCGGACGATCCTGATAAAGTTTGGGGCTTGGCCACTCGCACCATTTTGGAGCCGGTCGGGTATGGATTGGTCGGGTTAATGTTGGCCTGTTTGCTGGCCGCGTTGATGTCGTCGGCCGATTGTTACATGATTGTGATGTCCGCCCTGGTGGTGCGAAATTTATACGCCGCGTACATCACCAGTGACGCAGACGAAGCCAAATATATTCGCGCCGGACGCATCGCCAGTGTGGTGGTGGTGGCCGGCGGAGCGACGGTCTCGCTGTTTTTCATGGACGTATTCGGGCAGTTCAAGCTGGCCCTGGAGGTGGCCGCCATTTTCGCGGCGCCCTTCTGGGTGGGGCTGTTTTGGCGGCGGGCCAACCGCACCTCCACTTGGTTGACGCTGGCTTTTTCCACGATGTTTTGCTTCGTGATTCCCTTCATGGCGCCGGTGGTGGCGCCCTCGTTGCGAACGAATCCCGACTTTGCCATCACCAACGACATTGTGGAAACCACCGTCAAGCGGACGGCCACCGCCGCCGATGTCGAGCGGCGCGGCGCGCAAATTATCGTGTGGGAGAAAAAGCACGCCGTTGCCGAAGATGAATACGCAGTGGCGGTTTCCCGATATCAAGAGGCGCGCGCCGCGGCGCCCGCCGACGACGATTTATCATCTCCGGAAAATGCTCCAGCGGCAGACCTGCTCGCCGACGATGCCGATGCAACTTCGGCCTTGGCCGCCGCGAAGCGAACCTTGGAGCAATTGGGCGAGCGTCCCGCGCCGGTTGTCATAGGCGGCGAGGTGGAAGATAAATTCAGCACGGGCGGCAAGTCGATTTTCTGGTCTCAGGACGTGGCGCCGATTCGCCGCGAAAAGTTGGTCGTGGTGGGCGAGGAACAGGAGGGCGCCGTGGCCGTTGTGATGAAACAACACGCCGCGCCGATGCAAGGCAATGGTCGTTTCCAACTCGACTTCCTGCTCTATCAGGCCTTTGGCCTGGATCTCAAAAAGTGCGACAACGCCATGCTCGAAACGCTGCGCTTGCCGCCGCGTTTGGTCTTGCCGTTTCTGGTCATGATCGGCTTCGGCTTTATCACCAAACGCACGCGAGAAGACGTACTTGATCGGTACTACGTTAAAATGAAAACGCCGGTGGCCATCGACCCCGAAGATGACAAAAACGAACTCAAACTCTCCTATGAAAACCCCGACCGCTTCAACCACAAACGGATGTTCCCTGGCGGGAACTTGGAATTCCAGAAGCCAACCACGGCCGACGTCGTGGGCTTCGTGAGTTCGTTCGGCATTTGCTTCCTGTTTGTTTGGCTGGCCATCTGGCTGACGCAGTTGGGAAGCTAAGAACCTGTCCAAGAACTATTCCGTGTTTTTCGGATGCGGGCAAGGCTGAGAGGTCAGGCGTTTTTGATTTCATATCCTGGGAGGATAGTAGCCATTAGCCGGCGGCTTTTTGAACAACGCCCATTCCCATAAGCAAGCCCGTCACCACCAGACCGGCGCCGAGAACCATGTAGATTATTCGCGAGGCGGTTCGTCCGAAGAGGCTGACCAAGAACCTCGCCTTGCGATGGTTCATGAAAAACCCCATTCGAAGGCCGCCCCGCAGATCGCGAATACTCCCACCGCCGCCAGCACCCAACCCATTTGCCTTACCTCCCTTTTTTGTTTGCGAAGCGTTTCGCTGTTCGCCGGCCACGGAAAGTGCGAACAGGCGCCGCGTTTTGAAGTGACGCCGTTACGTGGCAACGGCCATTTTGTTTGCCACTGTTTCCACCATGCGCCGTTGTAATTCGGCGACTTTTTCACGCGCCTTGGCCGCCTTGCGTTTCGAGGCTTGAGGATTTTCCGCCATCGCGACGACCGCCGGAACATACCCCGACACTTGGTCGGGTAGGTCGAAGTCGAACAACCACTCACCGAGCCCGATATCTCGCCACATGAAACCCTTGCTGGTCTGTTCGGCGAACCTGCCGACAATGGCCGGAACTCCGTTGCCGATACCCATGATCGGCGAGTGCATTTCCAGCCCAAATAAGCCCGCCGACCGGACATACGTACTAACCGCTTCGTCGGTCAGCCAGAAGCGGTCTCTCCAGACAACGCTCCGGCGAACGCTTTTGGGCAGCTTGTCGAGAATCATTTCCTTGCCAATCGCGACTTGCGTTTTGTCTTCAGGACAAAGCAAAATCTTCATCCCGGTGTTCCGGGTAACCTGAATGATCGCTTCGCGAAGCGGAGCATGATCGTGCTCCTTCATGGCGTTTATTCGTTCCAGCTTCCGGGGGTCGATGGGCCGGTTTTTGATCGTCCAATAGGGCGTATGTCGATAACGGGGGATGCAGCAGAGAAACTTGCCTGCTTGCAGGCCGTGTTCCGCGAGGAATCGTTCGGCTGCTTCATCGTTTCGCACATCAACAGCGAAGGCGCCATCGGGCCCAAACTCCATGATCGGGCAATCGACGCCCTGCTTGCGAGCGAAGCCGAGCGAGACGGAATCTCGAAAAAAGACGAACTCCGCGTTGGTCAGATGATCGCGCACTTCCGGCGAGCAACTGGGAAGCGTGATGCCAAATACGCCGTACGGCTTGCCCGTTTCGCCGCGCCAGCGTTTTACGTCTCGCTGCGCGACAAGATACGGCCCCGAACCATGCAGAAGGAAGTCGCACTCGCGCAGCGAGGCGCGAACATCGGCCTCGTTCTGAACGATTTGAAGTTGCGGGAACCTTTTCAGCAACATCTCTCGGACGCCGTCCCCGACGTCGGAAGCCCACAGGCGAACCTCGACATTGGGAAGGTGTTTTTCGAGCAGATGCAGCACGCCGGGGCTGTGCCCGACGTCGCCAATGTTCACCGTTTGCCACGACGACCGAAGAAGAACGCGCCGCCGCCCGCCGGTTTGCGCCGAAAGACGCGGACCCAACGCCGCGAACAGAGCGGACTGAAGAAAAATACGTCTATTCAAGGTTCATGCTTCCTGTGGCATATCAAGAACTGTTCACGCGGTTCGGCGGAGCAATGTTTCGGGGGAGCAATTCCGGGCCGCTGTTCGGTTTCATAGGTTCTTACGGTAAGTTTCAGGAAAGACGAATCCTTCCGGAAAGTCGGGGAAAAATACGCGTACGCTATTTTTATTGATGCGCGAGCCTTCCACGTATTTCCACGTTGCGCCGCTTTTTTTCTGGATTCCAAACTGATAATTCAAGCTCTCGACGCGTTTCCCGTTCATGGAAATAAGGCTTTTGGTCGGCACGATGACGAAGCGGTTCACCTCGCCCTCCAGAAAGATGGGAGGGCCAGGAAATTCGAAGGACTCCAACTTCATGTTCACCGATTTGAGTTTCTCAAACGCAACTTCCAGAACCGCTTTTGTCTTCGGCAGTCCGCCCATCATGGCGATTATTTTGGGGTGCGTGTATCCCAGAACAGTGTCAATGTCGGCTTGATAAACAGCCTTGAGCATGTTGCGCGTGTCTTCCTGCACAATGGCGGCTTCGGAGCGTTGCGAGCCCGCTTCGGCTGTGTTCGCCGCTGGCGCAGTTTGCGCCTCTGGCGAAAACGAAGCGCTGCCGGCGGCTGGTTCATTGGCTGTTGCGAGCGGTGTTGACGCCTCGCCAGTTTCCGAAACCGGCGTGTAGTCGGCGCATCCGATCAATAACGAAATCGCAAGGATCAGGATCGCGGGTAACAGAGTGATGTGTTTCATCATGTCTATCCAATTATTCAAGCGGTAAGGGTATTGCTCGCTCCATATCTTCACTCGGCAAGTCGCCCCGGCCCATTGCGTTCAGCAATTGCAGCCGGAGGGGATTGGGAATTCCGCGAGTATATTCCACGGGTGTTTTCCCCTCCCAATCCTTGAGTGTGCGATCAGCCCCGTGAGCCGTGAGCAATTTGACAACGGCAAGGTTCACGTGGCCGCGGATAGCCCAGTGCAAAGGGGTTCTTAGGGTATAGCCCTCTCTGGCGTTAGGGTCGGCGCCCTTCGCCAGGAGCATCTCGACGGCCTCCAACTCACCATGTGCGGCCATGTAATGAAGAGCCGTTCTGCTTTGATGAAGCGCCTTCGTGTTGGGATCGTCCCCTCGCTCCAGCAAGGTGATAACCAGCGACGCGTCTCCATAACTGGCGGCTTTTACCAAAGGCGTTTTGAGCCACAGGTTCTGGTTTGCAAAACGGCCGAGTATCGGCGCAAACCAGAGGGAAAGCAGAACGACCCCAGCCGATGCCGCAAAACTCACCATCGCGGTGCGACCGCCGTTTGTGCGGCGCCACTGGCGGACCAAAACGATCGGCGCGGCGAGCAACAGGTTGAGGGCCGCTTGGGCGAACACGAATGTGAAGACCACGAAGTTGACCACTTCGTTGTACCCGCGAATGAAATACCAACCGAACGACAGGTACATTGCCGTGGCAAGAATCAGATTCGCCAGTACGATAACAGCGAGTGCTAGGCGAGCATTTTTCATTACGTCGGTCGATCCGGATTTGCCATCGCCCGTATTGGAGTTCACGCGTGAATTCAATTTACCAAAATAAAAGCCCGGCATTTTGAAAATGCCGGGCTTTTTCGCACTAAATCAATAAACAGTAAGTTACTCTTTCGCCATGCTTAAGGGCTGCTGAGCGTGAGCTGTGCTTCGAGCACTTTGCCAATGCGGGCGCTCGACTCTTGCAAGTGGGCTCGCGTGTAGCTGTCGAGCTTGACGTTACCCTTGAGCAGCGTGTCGATCTTTGCCTGGAGCGAGCCAAGTTCGGCGAAGGCCACCGTTTTGCAGTCGGCGGGGGCGGAGGTTCGGCCCATCGCCAAATTCGCCAGACGCCGCAGGTAGCGGCGCTGCAAGTTGCGACGCAAGCTGTTGATCGCGGGTTGCCGATTGCTGAACTGGCCATCCTTGATGCTGCCCACTTCCGAGAAGGTGGAGGCGGTCAGTTTTTCGATCAGCTCCGCCGTGGTGAAGGCGTCTTGATCGGCGGGAACCTTGAGTTCGGTATCGTAAATTCGCTCCAACGTCACGCGAGAGAGCAGTTGGTCGAGAACGCGGTCTTGCCACATCGCGACGTTATCATGAATACCGAAATCGGGCCGCGTGGAGCTGGAAAGGCCCCAATGCCGCCATTTGGAAGAGCCCAGGTAACTGAAAAGTTCCGGCGGGAATTGGAAGGCGTTGGCCGCGAAAACTTCCTTTTGCAGGAATTCGAGTGCAGCGCGTTGCTCCTTCGGGGCGATGACCGAAACCGGCGGTTTGCCGTCTTTATCGCCTTTATGGCTGCGGCTCAAACGCATGCCGCCCACGGTTCTGGCCACGAACGACATCGATTGCCCACGGGTGGATAACAAGATATTGAAGGCCCGGCGGGCTTGGGTGTAGTCGTCGCCTTTTTTGGTCATGCGGTCGACCAAACCGTCGATCAACTCTTTCGAGATTTTCGCGCGGGCCATGGCGTACTTCACGGGGTCGTCGCCGAGGTCGAACCGGTTGGAGTCGGGGTCGGGGTCGATGCCGCGCGTATTTTCGTCGGTGGCGTAGGCCAACCCCGGTTCACCGCTGCGCGCGGCGATTTTGGTCAATTCCTTGGTCTCGCCTTTCGTGCCGCCGGAAAACGGCTTGTAACCGTATTCGATGGCCCAATAATCGTAGGGCCCGATCGTGGTGGTGTAAAAATCGCCTTGGGGCTGGCCCTTGGGCGAAATGTTGGAAGGGGAGTAATCCATCACCGAAGCCACCATGCCGCTCTGGCGGGTCTTATTAGGATCGTTGATGTCTTCCAAGCTCAGGAAGCGGCTGGCCTTGAAGTTATGGCGGAGGCCCAAGGTATGGCCCACTTCGTGCATGGTCACTTCCTTGAGCCCTTGCATGATCAGCTTCTCTTGAAGTTGGGCCACTTCCTTGGCGTCGGCGCGGGCCATGGCGGCGGAGGCGCCCAAGGCGAACTGTTGGGCCATGCCGTGCTGCAACATGCACCGGTGGTCGAGCCCTAAGGCATGCAGCGCGCCGGGCAGGTAGTCGTCGGGGTTTAACGATCCGCCGGTCAGGGAGGCGACATCGGCGGGTGTCATGGTTTCAAATTCTTGCTTCCAGAAGGTGAGGAAATCGGCGTCGAAGATGATGTCGGCGTCGAGAATTTGCCCGGTGTAAGGATTCACGCGCGAGGGGCCCATGGCGAAACCGGCGCTGGAGGTGATCCAACGGAAAGTGTTGTAGTTGATGTCTTCGGGATCCCAATCAGCGTTGTCGGGTTGCTGGCGAACTTCGATGGCGTCAATGAAACCCGCCTTTTCAAAGGCCTTGTTCCACTCCGCGATGCCGTCGCGGATCGGCTTTCGGTATTTGAAGGGAACGGTTTTCTCGATCCAAAAGATGAGGGGCTTCTTCGGCGGCGAGAGGTCGGCGGAAGAATCGGCTTTCTGCAAATTCCAACGATTCACATAACGCACGAACTGGGTGCGATCGCTATCCTTGGAATAGTCTTTACGCACGGTGAGGAAATAACCGATGCGGTCGTCGGCCAAACGGGGCGTGTAGCCCGTGGTGGGAATTTTGCTGATCGAATAATGCACGTCGATCGAAACGCCGCGCGAATCGGGAACGGTGTCAATATCCATACGGCCGCTGGAGGCGTACGTCGCCGCGACTTCCAACTCCATGTTGTCCTTGAAAGCCTTGACCTTGCCCCAGGTCGACTTCGTGCTGGAGAACGCGAACCCCGGCAGTTGCCGGCTGATTTGCGGTAGGTCAGACATAAAGATGGAGTTCAGTTCGATCAGGTCGCCGCCCTTGGGACCCTTGGCCGCGATTTTGATGCTGAACAACACGCTATCGGTGTAGGCGTTCTTCAACGCCGACGATTCCGGCGAACCGCTTTTGGCCTTGAAGCGAACGTTTTTGCGAATCACATGGACGCGGTCGTCGATCTTGCGAAAGGCCCAGACCCAGTCGTCGCCAAAGCCCCAACTCATGCCGCCCAAAATCTGGCCTTGGCCAATGCCTCGGGCGATTGAAATCAGAATCAGGTATTCGTTTTTGTAGTGCGACGAACTGAGTTCGGCATACAGTTTTCCGCCTTTTTGATACATCGGAATCAGGCCATCGTATGTTTTGCCGCCGCCGATGTATTTGGCGTGCGCCGGCGCCGCGGCTTTCGTTGCTGTCGAACTGCTCGACGTTGCCGCGGTCGAACTGCTGGTCGTGGCGGCGACCTCAGCAGCCTTGCTATCTTTTTCTTTTTTGGCTGTTTTGTCCTCTGCCGAAGCGGCGACGCCCAGCAGAACGATCGCCAAACCCGTTATAATCAATTGAGGGAGCTTCATGGGGATCCTTTACCGATACCAGGGAGGGGGATTTTGGTTAGGAAGGTCGGCAATGCCAATAACAGGCGCACTGCCTCAGGGCTTCGTTGTAAATATACCCCATTCTACGGCTTCGGCGAATAAAGTAATACTTGACTAATCCCCCTGAACGCACCGCACGCCGCAAAGCACACAGTCGCCAATGTTCGTAACGCTTTCCAATGGAAGCACTTACCGATAACACCCGTCCGCCGATGAGGCCGCCAGCATCGCTCCAGCAATGAACAAAGAAATTTGGAACGTGTTGCGAAACTACAACCTGTTCGATCCAGCAGCCGTGAAAATCGCCGCATTGGGCGGCGCGGGCGGCTTTAGCGGCGCTCAATTCTGGCGAATCGGCCAATCGCCACATGCCGACGATCATCCTAAAAACCGGTGCGACCCTCAAAATGAGGCGACCACAGATGATGCCGGAAAAAGCTCGGCATTTCCAAAATGCCGGGCTTTTAGTTCGACCGCCTTTTGCCTGCGGCGTTGGCCGAAAGAAAACCCCAATGCGGAAAAGTTGCGTTGGATCCACGCCGTGCTGGCCGCCGCCCAGCAACGCGGCGTTCCGCTCGCGCTGCCGGAGCGCACCGGCGCCGGCCAAACGTTTGTCACGCAGCAAGATTCATTATGGGAGTTGACGCCCTGGATGCCCGGCCAACCGGAAACGCCGCCGGAAAACACCGTGGAAAAACAAACAACGCCCAACGCAAACCGTCTGGCCGCCGCGATGCAAATGTTGGCCGCGTTTCATGCCGGCGCGGCCGAGGTGTTTCCCGCGCGAAAGGCGCCTTCGCCAGGGCTGCAAAATCGTCTGGCGTTGTTGCAGCGGATGCAAGCCGAAACGGCAGGCCGTCTGTCTACTGCGGAGGCGCCAGCGGAGGCGAAAATGCTGGGCGTCTACAAAGCTCCGCTACTGGAGCATTTTCATGTGCTCGCGCCGCGATGTGAATTGGGTTTGAGCGCCGCGGCGCAGATTCCCGTCGGCCTGCAACCCTGTATTCGGGATATCCATCCGGCACATGTTTTTTTTCAGGGCGATCACGTTAGCGGACTGATCGATTTCGGCGCCATGCAGTATGAAACCGTCGCCGGCGATATCGCCCGACTCTTGGGCGGCTATTGCGCCGATCACCAACCAGGCTGGCAGCAAGGGCTGGCGGCCTACGAGAAGGTTCGACGGCTGACCGCCGAAGAACGCAAGCTGGTTCCTATTTTCGACGCCAGCGGCGTTTTGCTTTCCGGCATGAACTGGCTGCGTTGGATATTTCTCGAACGGCGCAGGTTTGAAGATTTTGACGTCGTGGCGGCCCGTTTGCAAAAAATCTTGCTGCGATTACAGCAGTGGCGTTGCGAATAGGGTTCGTCCGTAAATAAGTTACCGGTTGTCGATCAAAAAAGCCCGGCATGTTGAAAATACCGGGCTTTTAGCCGGTAAGCATCGAGCGGAAAATTAGTGTCGTAGCCATGCTCGCCAGAGCGTGGGATGGTTCACCGCTCACCCACCGTCTGGCGACGATGGCTACACAAATGCGACCGTTATTTATCGAGCGGTACTAAGTTATTTGCGGACAAATCCTTACTTGGCAAGCGCCGCTTTTTACCGTTCTTACGGTATTTCAAAAATTTGCTCCCTGCTCAGGAGGTGAAACAGACGAATCTTTCTCGGCGGTTCCTTCCATTTATTCGCCATAATCGCGAGGAAATTCGGCGTTAGAGCTGGTTGGCGTCGAGACGCCCGTCTCATTTTTTTCCGATGGGCTACGCTTTATCGCGGCGTCGCTTTGTCGGCTTAAGCGAGCGGCAGATGAAAATTTACCTAATACAAGCACGAAGCGCAAGCGAGTGAATCAGCAAACGGTCATTCCCGCGTAGGCGAGTAAGTTATTTTCCGCCGCTCGGCTTAAGCCCTGCGTTATCCAACCCCAAGAACCCCGAACGACGACCCGATGCTGAAAATCGTATCCCCGACGAATGGCGATCCCCGGTTCGCGCTGCTCGTTCGCAGGCGTCGGTTCGGCGTGGTGGAAGTTCGGGATGGAGCGTTTCAGGGAATCCGATTTCGGCCTTGGCCGAAGCTGGTCAGCCGGTGGGGCGTGTGGTGGGGCGAGCGCACGCGCGGGTGGCGGTCTGGTGACCGATGCCGGCTGTATTACAACCAGCTTTGGGGCAGCTCGAATTATTTGTCGTTAAATTACGTGGAGGGCGGCCGTGAAACGTCGTACGACTCTATCCGTTGTGCGTTGGCGGTATTCGACGAAATCGCGAGGCTGAAGCGGGTCGACGCGCTGGTTTGTGAAGTCGCCAATGCGAAGATATCCGATCGCTTCGTCAGGCGGGAAGGCTGGGCGCCCCACCTGGCCGAATCGGGTTCACGGCATTTTATCAAACGCTTTTACGGCGAGTATCCGCCCTCACGGCTTCCCGAACTGACCGCCGCGTGGGAGAACGCCGTTGCTGAAACGTGGCAGCCAGCGTAGGCGCGCCTACCGCCCGCAAAGCCCCGTTCGACCGTCTGGCCGCGTTTTCTCGCGTACGTTTTTTCTTCTTCGCTGGACATTTTGACGACTTATACCGCTTGCGGTTGAAAATGTCGCATTTTTCGTTTAACGGCAAGCCGAAGGCGGCTGCGTTTTTGGAATTATTCGAACGCGTTGGCTCAAAACACAGCCGCCTTCGGCTTGCCGTTAAACGAGCCATTGTTAGCCGT
>JAJRWU010000011.1 GCA_024276655.1 Planctomycetota bacterium | reverse complement strand
TCATCCCCTGATTTGATCGCTAGTTGCCATCCTTGGCTCCTTACTTTATCCAGCTTTACGGAAATATGACCCAACACACCCAAAAAACACAGCCCCAACCTAACCTAAACAACGCCCGCGCGCAAAGTGCGACTTGCACCCGGCCCTCCCTTCTCACACAACTGGCATTGTTCGTTTGCGAGCGGTTTCTTACACTTCCTCTCGAATTTCAGGAGTCTGCTTAAACTGCCGGAGGATGCCGTGTATTTATCTGTTGTGGCGCCAATCTACAATGAAGTGGATAACCTGGAGATTCTCCACAACGAACTGACGGCAGTGCTGCCGCCGCTGGGCGACTACGAAATCATTTTCGTCGACGATGGCTCAAACGACGGCAGCGTGGAAAAATTGGCCGAATTGGCGGCCGCCGACGCCCACGTGAAAGTCGTTTTCTTTCGCCGCAATTTTGGGCAATCGGCCGCCATGTACGCCGGAATACAACACGCCAGCGGCGATCTCGTGATCACCCTCGATGGCGACCTCCAGAACGACCCCGCCGATATCCCCATGATGTGCGCCAAGCTGGAAGAAGGGTTCGACCTAGTGCATGGCTGGCGCAAGAACCGGCAAGACACCTGGATCAACCGCCGCCTGCCTTCGATGATCGCCAATTGGCTGATCTCGCGCACCACCGGCTTCGCCATTCACGACTTGGGCTGCACGCTCAAGGCGATGCGCCGCGAGATCGCCCAGGAGTTGGAGCTGTATGGCGAAATGCACCGTTTTATTCCGATCTTGGCGCACCAGCGCGGCGCGAAGTGCGTGGAGGTGGTCACCAAGCACCGGCCTCGCATTCATGGAAAAACCAAGTACGGAATCTCGCGCACGCTGCGCGTGGTGCTCGATCTGTTGACGGTCAAATTCCTGCTCGATTATTTCGCCAGCCCGATGAAATTGTTCGGCAACTTCGGCTTGTGTTGCGGCGGCGCGGCGGCGCTTTCGGGCGTGGCAACCATCGCGATGCGGATTTTCGCCGGCGTCGATATGACAGGCAACCCGCTGCTCCTGCTGACTGTGTTTTTTGCCCTGGCCGCTTTGCAGTTCGTCAGCCTGGGACTGCTGGGCGAAGTGAACGCCCGCATCTATTTTTCCGGCAACGAACAAAAGACATACACCGTTCGTCGTCTGCTCAATTTCAGCGACGCGCCAAAAATTCGCCGCGCCGCCTGACGCGAACCGTTGGAATGCATGCATCCCGGATTCAAGCCGCTACTCCGGCAGGCCGCACAAAGCCGACCACTGCGCACCGTCATTCCCGCTCGGGCGGGAATGACGGAAAGGAAGGGACCCCGCTCGCAACCGGTGGTGTTCGCTGCGCTCGACCACTGGCTAATGGCTGCGATCCCTCCAAGATCGACGCGCGTCATTCAAGTGAATCGGACTGCAATCGCCCACTAAAATCACTGAAGAACCTTATTCCGTGTAACAAATCGCCCGATTTCTCGCTCTGCCAATAGAGCGGCGTCGCGCCGAGCCACGCCGAAAACTCAAAGCACCAACGACAAGAAATAAAGGCGCCCGAACCATGAACGAAAACACCCTCCAAGAAACACTCGACGCAACCAAGGACTTCGCCGAACGCCAACAATTGCTTCGGCAACTCTGGAAACTTCGCTCCGCCCGCGAGGCCGAAAATCTTGTGTCGAAGACTGGCTGACGCCCGATAAGCGACAAGTTTTTGGTTTTGGCTTGATCTTGCCGCCCTAACGTGAATTTGCTAAATTCCGCGACCTAACACGCGTCTCACGAAGAAGGCCGTCATCTGCTCCAGGGAAATGCGATCGATTGCTCACTCCGATTTTGAGTGAAAGGACGCCAGCACCGTGCCCGCGAAAAACAACACGCCCACGTTCAGCGTCGTAATGCCGACGTTCAATCGTGAAGATCTGCTGGGCCGCGCGATCCAGAGCGTTCTCAGTCAGACCGAGCAAGATTTCGAGTTGCTGATCGTCGACGATTGCTCCACCGACGCCACGGCCGAAGTGATTCGCCAGTTTCACGATAGGCGAATTATTCCGCTGCCACACAAAAAAACCAAGGGGTTTCGGCCGCGCGCAATACCGCCATCACCGCCGCGAGCGGTCAACTGCTGCCTTTCCTCGACGACGATGATGAGCTCACGCCCCAATTCTTGGAACGCACTCGCCAACACTTCGAGCATCATGGCGAGGCGATCGACTTTTGCTGGACCGGAGTGCGCCGCATCGTTTCTTGTGGCGGCTTGGAGGAGCGAGTCGTGGAAATGGTCTGGCGCGACGACGCCACCAGCGGAATCGTGGAGCCTCTTTTCCTCACCCGCACCGCAATGTCGCAAGGCGTGACGTTTCGCCGTGAGTGCTTCGACGTTGTCGGGCTGTTCGACACGAATCTTGCGCGCGGCGAAGATCTGGACATTATGATCAGAATGGTCGACGCCGGCTTGCGATACGCCGCCATTCCCGAAATGCTGATCGACGCGTATGTCCATGAAGGCGTCAGCCTCACCCGTCCTAGCGGGTCAGACACCGAGCTTGTTTCGCTGGAGCACCTTCGGGCCAAGCACGACGATTTTCTCCGCCGCCATCCGTTCCTTGATAAGCAACTGGCGAGGTCCGTGGTGCGGGCGCGCCACACCGCCGGGCAACGCGCCCAGGCGTGGAGCGCCGGTTGGCGGCTGTTGAAAAGCTATCCGTCGGAAATTTCGATCATCGGCAAATTGATCGAAGCGGAATTACGAGCCTTTAGGCGGAAGCTGCGCCCGGCGGCATGGCCGGCGCACCCGCGCCGAATTAAAAGCCCAGCGTTTTGAAAATGTCGGGCTTTTCGGAACGACAACCGATAACTTATTTCACGGCTATTCCATGGCGCCCAGGGTCTTGAACGATGAAGCCTCATCAATCGCTCGCCCAAGCATTTGGGTATGAACTTATCAAGATTAAGCGTCACCCAAGTGTGGATGCTCACCTGAGCAACGTGATCAAACACTATGCTATCGACCTAGTGTTCGATGTCGGGGCCAACCGCGGGCAATTCTCGCAACGGCTCAGGCGCCGAGGCTACCAAGGCGAAATCCACTCCTTCGAACCGGCAAGCAAAGTGTTCGAGCAGTTGCAAAGCGCCAGCCTTGGCGACCACAATTGGTTCGCGCACCGGCTGGCTTTGGGCGATGCCTGCCGCCAGCAAACGATGAACGTGGCCGAATCGACCGACCTATCGTCTTTTCTCGATCCTAATGAGTTCGGAGAATCGCAATTCTCCGCCATGGGCGCGGCGCAACGGGAGACGGTCGAAGTTGGCGCCCTGGATAGTTTCGCGGCCGAACATATCGTCGACATTCACAAGCGCCGCATTCTCTTGAAGATGGACACCCAAGGCTACGACCTCAAAGTGTTCGCTGGAGCGACGAACACCATTGGGAATATAGTGTTCATGCTGTCGTAACTTTCGCTGCTCCCCATCTACTCCGAGATGCCGCATTACCTCGATGCATTAAGGACGTATGAAGAGCATGGCTTCGTCGTGACCGGCTTGTATCCGATCAGCCGGAAAGACGACTTCTCGGTCATCGAAATGGACTGCATGATGCGCAACGACAAGCTGGCTTGACGGATGACTTGCTTCGCTGGGCGCCTCGGTTTTTGAGTCCGCGCCGTTGGAGTGTACACATAAGAGATCGCCGCGCGATTCTCACCGAGTGCGGCACTGGCTTTGCTCGGTTGCCGCTGGCTGGCTGAACGGCCAGCCGTTTAAGGAAAAAAGCCGCCACTTGCAACCGCGAGCGGTATATACTCATTTCAATTCGTGAATGCGTATTCCTTTATGCTTTTGAGGTGCACCATGAAAAGGCGCGTCCTTCCGAGAGGCTTGGCTCTGCTGTTTTTCGCTATATGCATTTGGCCAGCCTCGGCGAATGCTTCGGATAACTCAAGCACTCTTGCCAAGAGGCTGAAAATAAACCTAACAACGCATGGGCGGATTGGTTTTTATGTGGATTATTCTGAGAGGTCGTCGGTCGGTGAACATACTTTTTATGTTTGCCGCACTCACGGCACCGCTGGGCGGGTCAGTGCGGACTACGCAACACATGGAGACCCTCACCAAAACGTATCAGGCGCGTTGGTCTGGGAAGACGGAGATGCAAGTATCAAGTCATTTACAGCCAAGGTTTTAACGAAATCCGACGGAGACCACAGGATTTACGCTCGGCTTTCCAATGCGAATGGCGGCGTTGTTCTCCATAACGGCGGCAACACGATCGCCTATGGCGTGATAGAAGATGAAACGATTGCCGCAGATTCCAACGCCGTATTTTTTGACGCAGAAGCGACAACGAACGGTGTGGGTGCGCAGTCCAACCCCTACAACAACATATACGACGCCATCGCAAATGTAGGGTCTAAGCGCTATATCTATGGCAAAGGCGTAGTAACACCTGACGGAACGAACACCAATGTGGAAGGCGGTTTCAAATGCATTACTCCACCTGCTTCGCGCCCAAACGAGGAAGCTCGCGTCTACGTTAGGAATTGGCCTGGATTCAAGCTAATCGTGGACGGGGCGGGACTGTCGGACTGCAATGGGTTCTATGCCAAGGGCGGGCAGTCCTACCTGACCTATCGAGGAATCGAATTTAGGGATCTCGACGTGACCGGCGTGCCTCGCTTCAACAACGGCGCGGCAATTTTCCACCATTACGGAAACAGCAAAATGATCAATATCGAACGCTGTTCGGCTGTCAACGTAAACGGGACCACTAACGATGGAGCTTATATGCTTTGGGGCGTAGACGGTGGAAAAATATGGCGATGCACTTCAAGTAACATCCAAAACAACGGTAGCAATTCGCATCAGAACACCGCTGGCGTTTTTTATTATTCGTCAACAAATTTGTCGATTCAAAGGTGTGAATTTTCCAATAGCGGCTGTGGTATATTCATGAAGCGCATGAATGCGGGGGATGTGGTCGCGGTCGTGCGATTCAATATTATAAAGGACACCAATGTTGGCGTTCGGTTTGGCTATGGCTCCTCGGTGCAGGAGCCGAATTATGGAATAGTCCAGTCGAATCTATTCAAAAACTGTGCAACCTACACAGCGATTCAGCATACGGGGGCGAGCCCAGACCAAGCCGGAAAGCATTGGATATGCAATAATGTCTTCGATAATTGTGGTGGCGGAGACAACGGCGCGATCCGATCGACAGATACTTACGACCAACAAATTTTCAACAACATTTTTTTTAACTGCCGCAAAATGTGGGACATGCCGGAAAAGACAAGCCGCCAAAGCGACACAACGGCCGCTGTTTTAGAATACGCAGACTATAACCATGAGTTTGGCACGGGCCGTATGCATTACGAATATCTAAGCCTTGCCTATAAGAGCTCGTCTCGATTAAACGCCGCCAGTGGTTTCGGCGCGAATGATTCATCGGGAAACCCACTGTTTATTGATGCGAGAAATGACAACTATACTCTGAGTGCTCGGTCGCCGTGCGTTAACAATGGCGTCGACGGCGCCTCCCAGGGAATTTATCTGACGGGAATAGAAGTATTGGGAGCACAGGACAAAAAGGGGGCTCGCACCAAGGGAGAATAGGGCCGGAAAAAGGCTTCGCGCCTAGCTGACCAATCGCATGTGCATCAGCAGCCCAGGAAAGCACAGGAGTACGCCATGCCCAACGCTGGCATGACGAAAACACGCTCCAGCGGACCGCACGACCGCCGCAGGATCGCCTTTCGGTGTGATCCGTAAAGTGTTTCCTTGTAGTAGCTTGCGTCGAGCCGTTTATTGACCGCCCGGTTGTGGGCGAGACGCGAATTTGCTATCATGGCGGTTTCGCATAATCGAGATCGCCGCGGCATCTAGCGGCGCGAGCACTTTGAAAAAGGGGTGGCCGAGTGTCGACCGATAGCGGCAGTGAATCGAGTGGCGGAGATGGCGGCGGACCTGACGGTGGTGAAGGCCACGGCGGCGGCAGAATCATCGATCTTTCGATCGAACAAGAACTCAAGGACAGCTACCTCACGTACGCCATGAGCGTGATTGTCAGCCGCGCCTTGCCCGATGTGCGCGATGGCCTCAAGCCTTCACAGCGGCGCATTCTGGTCGCCATGAACGATTTGAACCTGGGCCCTTCCTCCAGCCGGGTGAAGTGCGCCAAAATTTCGGGCGATACCAGCGGCAATTACCATCCTCACGGTGAAAGCGTTATCTATCCTACGCTGGTGCGCATGGCCCAAGAGTGGAACATGCGGAAAGTGCTGATCGATAAGCAAGGCAATTTCGGTTCCATTGCAGGACTGCCGCCAGCGGCCATGCGGTATACGGAAGCCCGGCTTTCGCCAATTTCCGCCTTGTTGCTGGAAGACCTGAAACTCGACACGGTCGATTTCGTTCCCACCTACGACGAAAGCCGCATGGAGCCGACGGTGCTGCCGTCGAAGTTTCCGAATTTGATTGTGAACGGCTCCAGCGGCATTGCCGTCGGCATGGCGACCTCCATCCCGCCGCACAATCTGAATGAAGTTTGCACGGCGTTGATCAAAATGATTGACGAGCCGGATGTTTCGATTCAGGAATTGATGGAAATCATTCCCGGGCCCGACTTCCCCACCGGCGGCATCATTTGCGGTCGGTCGGGCATTCGTCGCGGCTATTTAACGGGGCGCAGCACGGTCATCGTGCGGGCCCGCGCTCGGGTGATCGAAGCCTCTCGCGGCCGCAGCCAGATTATCATCTCCGAGATTCCCTACCAACAATTTCGCGACCGCGTGGTGGAGCGGATTGCATCGCTAGTGAACGATGGCCGCATACCGGGCATTTCCGGCATTCGCGATGAAAGCGATCTCAAAGAGCCTGTGCGTTTGGTGGTGGACGTGAAACGCGACGCCGACCCAGACGTCGTACTGAATCAGCTTTATCAATTTTCGCCGCTGCAAGACACCGTCAGCATCATCATGCTGGCTTTGGTCGATGGCAAGCCGCGCGTGCTCACCTTGAAAGCGATGCTGGAGGAATTCTTGCGGCATCGGGTTTCGGTCATTCGCCGCCGCACGCAGTTCCTACTCGCCAAGGCGCGTAAACGCAAGCACACGGTGGAAGGGCTGCTGCTTGCGCTGGCGAATATCGATGAAATTATTCGTATCATCCGCGCCTCGAAAACGCAGGCGGAAGCCAAGGCGGGTTTGATGGGCGTGGAATGCCCATCTGCGATGATGCGCCGCGCCTTGGGCGATATCGGTTTTGACATCTTCCAGCAGGAACGCGGCGCGGCCGATGTGTATACGCTCACGGCCGTGCAGTCGGAAGCCATTCTCCGCATGACACTGGGCCAGCTTGTCAATTTGGAGCAGGAGCGGTTG
The DNA here is from genome assembly GCA_024276655.1 of Planctomycetota bacterium. Classification (GTDB taxonomy): domain Bacteria; phylum Planctomycetota; class Planctomycetia; order Pirellulales; family Pirellulaceae; genus SZUA-33. The sequence goes on along the minus strand of JAJRWU010000011.1, from coordinate 34,199 downwards.
CAGGGCGAGCATTCCAAACTGCTGGGGGAAATCACCGAATATCTGCGTATTCTTTCCGATGAGCAGAATATTCTCGATATCATCAAGGAAGATCTGGAACTGATCCGGCAAAAGCACGGCGATCCGCGGCGCACGGAAATCAGTCACGAAGAGCTTGGCAACATCGACCTGGAAGACCTCATCGACGAGGAAACGATGGTCGTTTCGATCAGCCATCGGGGTTATATCAAACGCACGCCGGCCAGCACGTATCGCGCACAGCGCCGCGGCGGCAAGGGCCTGAAAGGCGCCAAAACCGACGACCAAGACCCGATCGAACATCTGTTTGCCGCCAGCACGCACGACTACCTAATGTTCTTCACCAACAAAGGGCAGGTGTATTGGCGGAAGGTTTACGATTTGCCGCAGTTGAGCCGGGAGAGCCGCGGCCGGGCGATCGTGAATTTGCTCAATCTGACCGACGGCGAACAAATTGCCGACTGCCGCGCCGTGCGAAATTTTGATCTGCCCGACCATTTCCTCATTATGGCCACGCGAAAAGGCCTCGTGAAGAAAACCGAACTGCGGGCTTATCGTCGGCCAATGAAACGCGGCATTATTGCGATCAAACTGCGGGAAGACGACGAAGTGGTTGATGTCGTGGTGGCCCAAAAAGGAGACGAACTGCTATTGGCCTCCGCCAAGGGCATGGCGATTCGTTTCCGACAAGACGACCTCCGCGCGCTGGGCCGGAATTCGAGCGGCGTGCGCGGCATCAAACTCGGAAAAGACGACGCCATGGTTGGCATGGTGGTCGTCGACCCAGACGCCACCCTGCTCACCATTTGCGAAAACGGCTACGGCAAAAGAACCTACTTCGGGCCCAACGCCGTCAGTGAAGAGGTTGACGCCGCGGCGGCGGATACCGCCGAAGACGCCGATCAGGAAAACAATGTCGAAGGGGAAACCGCCGAAGAAGAACGGGGTTCGAGCAGTCGGTACCGCACGCAAGGCCGGGGCGGCAAGGGTGTGCGAGATATCAAAACCACCAAGCGCAACGGTCCGGTGGTGGGGATTTCCCGCGTCAACGACGACGACGAAGTGCTCATGATGACCGCTCGCGGCAAAATTCAACGCGTGGCCGTGAACGAGATCGGCGTGATCGGCCGCAACACGCAGGGCGTGCGCATTATGAGTCTGTCGAAAGACGATACGCTGGCCGCCGCCGTTCGCGTTCCCCAAGATGAAAACGACGCCGCGAATGCTGAAACGAGCAACACGGCGCCGGGAAATGAAATCGCCGAAAACGATGCCGCGAGCAACGATGCCGCGAGCAACGATGCCGCGAGCAATACTGAAACCGGGGATAGTGAAGACGGAAACGCGAAAGAGCAATAGGCGGCTGTCCAAGATCTATTCCGCGCAATGGTGTTATGGAATTCTCATCAAGCCGGAGGCTGGGCGGTCATTAGCCGGAGGCTGGGCAAACGCCGCCAAACAACGTCGTCATTCGCGCCGTCGCTCATTGCGGGGGCTCATTGCGGGGGCTCATTGCGGGGGCTCATTGCTGGGGCGCGGGGAGCAGGGGAATTTCCTCGCGGTGGAATAGAGTCGCCCGCGAAAAAAATTCTTGCTATAATAAACGCCCCCCCAGGGCCGCCCGCCTGAACCTACCCGCGGCGGCGAGACGTAATTTCGTGAACTGTGTGTCTTTGTCTACACACCTACATTGAATGGGGAAAATCTCATGGCGAAGCGATTCATGGCCAAGCGGCTTTTGTCGGCGATCTGTTGTCTTTCTATCTTGGCGAGCAGTTTTGCGCCGGCATTCGGGCAATCGGAGTTGCGCAAGGCTCTGCAAAAGAAATATCGATTCAAATCGGTATCGTGCTACACCTGCCACGCCCATGTTGAAAAGGGAACCAAAGATCCTAAAACGCACCGCAACGACTTTGGCAAGGCGTTCGATGCGATTTTGGCTGACAAGGACCTCACCGGACGAATTAAATCGGTTAAGAGCTTGAGCCGTAGCGATCCTAAGAAGAAGGAAGTGGTGGATGCGGTCGTGGCTGATTTTCTCACCGCTCTGGAGCAAGTCGAGAAAGAAAAATCGCCCGAAGGCGAAACGTATGGCGAATTGCTGAAGGACGGCAAGTTAGACGGCGTCAAACTTAGGAAATAGCGGCGTTGCCGAGTGTTGTCGTCAAGGCGTAGGGAACCGTCCCGAAATACGTTCCCCCGTTGTAGCTTGTAAAAGCCCGGCATTTTCAAAATGCCGGGCTTTTAGTTCGGGCGGAACGCCTCCAAGAGGTAAGTCAGCGCAGCTTGCCCAATTAAGAGCCCGGCACATCAAAAATCTCGGGGATTTTCCTGGCTAAAATGCGGAAAATAACGATCTAAACGGGCCGTTCGAGAAACAGCCTCAAGAATGACCCCCATTTGAATCGAAATTAAGATTCAGAAGGCTTGTTCCGTTTCTTCGTCTTGGCCTCTATGGGTTTTGGGCGGGCTACGGAATTTGTCACCAAGGGGGGTGACCTGCCTTAGGCAATCTCTGCCTCAAGCTAATGCGCTGGTTGTCGACCTAACGACCAGGGCGTTTTTTGCGTTGCTCCCCCTGCTGAGTATTGCGCCGAAAGAATGTTATTTGGCTTGCGAGGATGCGCCTGAATAGAGGGTTGCTTTTGACCTTCTCTATTTTACGGGTTTTCACCATTCTCAACTGCCAAAAATGCCGATGTTATTGGCGTGGCCAGAATTCGGAAGGATCTGAACCTGGTCAAGCTGAACAGATTAACGTAAGGCCCCGACCCAGATGATGGAAAAAAATCGACTAGCGTACCGCAGAGAAGGAACGAAACGAGCGTCGATTTTTTACCAGTCATAGGGGCCATAGACGCCGCATCGGGAACCTGCCGTTCTGATGTGGTTCAGATTGATTCAACGAGAGTAACGGAGAACCTGCGATGAAGGTCTTCACAACTGGACAGGTCGCCAAGATCTGTAAAGTGGCCCCGCGCACGGTCAGTAAATGGTTTGATTCTGGCCGTCTGAAGGGTTACCGCATTCCCGGTTCACAAGACCGGCGAATTCCGCGAGAGTATCTTATAAAATTTCTCAAAGAGCATGGTATGCCCCTGGGCGACCTGGAAGATGAAGCGATGGCCAAAGTGCTGATCGTCGCTCAAGACCAAGTGCTCATTGAAAACTTGAAACGAGAGCTCCCACCCGAGAGGTCGTTTAAGGTGGCTGTGGCCGCCAGCGGCTTTGAGGCTGGAATTCAAGCCGAGAGCTTCCACCCGGACTGCATCATTTGCGATTTTTCGATTGGTAAAGTCGAAGCATTGCAGATTTGTCAGAACCTGCGAAAGAACGTTGATTTTTCGGAAACGATCCTGATTGCTCTGCTGCCCGACGACGGCAGCCCGATGAGCTTTGATCGCTCCACGATCAACGAAACCTTTAAGAAGCCGTTCGACGCCAGCTTGCTGGCCGAGCGACTACGAACCTTGATCGGCTCGAAAAAAGAGCTGGTGTAGAATAGAGAGCGCCTGCGGGCGTTCTGCTTTTCGCCGAAATGAGTTTCATCCGTTACGGCTAGACCCCCGTAGCGGCTTATTTTACCTCACGCGGTCGGGACGACGGCTTCGCATTCAAACTATCATGCGAAAACACGCGTTCCCTCCGCACGGATTATCGCGTCGCAGGGTGTATCTCACCGTGCGGCGAACAAGATATTTTGCTTTTGGGCGGCCGAATGATTCGGCCTGAGAGTCGCCGGGGTCCCGGCCCCGGCGTCCTCCCAAGGCAATTCTTCTCGTCAATTCTGGCGAATTTCGGTTAACCTCTGCTTGAGGTTGCGGTTCACCCCCGTGAGAGTCGTCGCGTGGACGGAATGCCAGCAGCGTTCTTCCGGCGCCACCCCGCTCGACGACTGCAAAACCCTTCGTAGAATAAGGTTTTGCTCAATCCCGAATTTTTCACGCGTCATGAACAAACTCACGCATTTCGACGAAACTGGCGCGGCGCGCATGGTCGACGTCAGCCACAAAGAGCCCACACAGCGGCTGGCCCGCGCCGGCGGCGAAGTTTCAATGCGGCCAGAAACCTTGCAGATGATTCGCCAGCAAACCGCCGCCAAGGGAGATGTTCTCCAGGTGGCCCGGCTGGCGGGCGTGATGGGCGCCAAAAAAACCGCCGACCTAATTCCTCTGTGTCATCCGCTGGGCCTCGATTCCGTCGAAATAACCTTCGACTTCGCGGACAACCGCACATTACAGATCGAAGCCCGCGTCGGCGTGTTTGCCAGAACGGGCGTCGAAATGGAAGCGCTCGCGGCGGTCAGCGTCGCGGCGCTCACGATTTACGACATGTGCAAAGCCGTAGACCGGGAAATGACGATCAGCAGCATCAAACTATTGGAAAAATCGGGTGGGCGCAGCGGACACTTCCTCCGTGATTCCCAGCAAACCTAAAACGTCGGGGTGGAATAACCTGCCGGATTAAAAGCCCGGCATTTTCAAAATGCCGGGCTTTTTTGCACCGCAATTCGGTAACGGATTCAGAACACGACTTAAAAAAAACAAGCAGCCCGAAGCCTAGCAACGCCGCCATCCACTTATTCAGGACCGATCAACGTGACCCCGTCGACAATGAACTTCGCCGCGCTTCCCGAATCGTTACGCCTTCTTTACGCGCCCGTCTTGGAAGACATGGGCGAAGTGGAGCGAATTCTGGCGGCGGAAATGGTCAGCCAAGATTCTTTCGTCGACGAACTCGTGAAATACGGTTTTAAGCTCGGCGGTAAACGTCTGCGGCCCGCTCTGCTTTTACTCTCGGCAAAAGCGTGTGGAACAATCACACCGGAGCACCACACGCTATCGGCTGTGGTGGAAATGATTCACACCGCCACGCTGGTCCACGACGACGTGCTCGATGAAGCCGACGTGCGCCGCCACTTGGCGACGGTCAACAGCCGTTGGGGCAATGAGGCCAGCGTCTTGCTGGGCGACTTCCTCTTCACACACGCCTTTTATTTAGCCAGCACGCTCGAAACGACTTTCGCCTGCCGTGTGATTGGCCGCGCGACCAACATCGTTTGCGAAGGCGAAATCCGCCAGATGGGCAGTTGCGGCGTCTTCTCGCTCACCGAGGAAGCCTACCTGGAAATCATTGAAGCCAAGACCGCCGAACTTTGTGCCTGCTGCTGCGAACTGGGCGCCCACTACGCCGGAGTCGACGAACAACTCGTAGCCCGCCTAGCCCGCTATGGCCGTTACCTTGGCGTGGCCTTTCAAATTGCCGATGACTTGCTCGACGTGGTGGGCGAAGAAAAAGTCGCCGGCAAAAGTCTGGGAACCGACCTGGAAAAACAAAAACCAACCCTGCCGCTCATTCGCACGCTGCAATGTGCGAATCTGAAAGAACGTCAGCAACTCGAAGCCATTCTCAACGAAGACAGTTCGCCGCAAGATGGGTCTGCCTGCCGGGCGAGGCAACTGGCGCTCTGGTATGACCGTTTCGACGCCATACGTTATTCCCGGGAAAAAGCGCAGGCATATGCAGACCGGGCCATGGAGGAAATTTCGCCGCTTCCCGAAAGCGACGCCAAGCAGGTCTTGCAGCAAATAGCACAGTTTGTTGTCGCCCGTTCCGCCTGAGGGTTCCTGCTGCTGGAATGCGGATGTTTCTTGGCGGCGAAGGTCGAGCAAAAGAAGAATGCCCGTCGCGTCTGGTAGAAATTCATAAAAATAACTGCCGCCCATCTTCCTGACCGCCGCCACCGCGTTTTGAAAATGCAGGGCTTTTAATTTGGTCTGTAAATTCAAAACCCGTGGCCGGTTTCTCATCTTTGAATTGCGTCGATTCGCGCTGCCCGCCGCTCCAGCGGTTCTGCATCTTGCTCGCGGTCCATGGCACGATACAGTTCGGCCAACGGGTTCAAAATTTTGACCACGCTGGCATGCTCGGGCCCTTTTTCCTTTTCCAAAATCGCCAACGCACGCTGGTAGAGCGACTCGGCCTCGGCGTACTTCTTTTGTGCTTGGTAAGACATGGCCAAGCTATTCAAACTCAGAGCAATGGCAAGATCGTCGGGGCCGCCGTTTTCCTCCGCTAGTTCAAGAGATTTTTTTGCGGCGACCACGGCCTGATCGTATTCACGCAATCGATAATGGGCTTGCGCCGCCCGGACCTGCTCGCCCCATCCCGCGACTGCTTCACCCACTTCCCGTGAAAATGCTAGTTGCGTTGCCGACAGTGAGAGCACCAACGCGGCGATGATCGTGAATCGATGCTTCATGGGTTCGCGCGTCCTTTGGTTCGACCAAGAAAGCGAAAGCGGGGCCGCCCGAGCACTTTTTTCCGGCGGCCCGCCACAATCAAATTTCGGCAGACCTACCGCAGTATGGCATGGCCAGCCCCAGAACAGCGGTGATACACCAGAAAGACAATGGCAGTTATATTGGTCCGCCGACGCGAGAACGCGTTCGGCCTCGGGAACCTGTCAAAATATTCTGGCGAAGAGCATCGCGAAGAACATCGCATGTCGCTGAAGCTCCTCCGGGTTTCGCTTGCTCACAGTGTGAAAATAGATGAAAATAATAATGTCGCGGCGGGAGTGCTATGCTGGCATTGGAAACGGAGCGTGAAAAAATGCAGGATTTCCACCGATGCGCGGGGCCTGTCAACCGCCGTAACTTCCTGCAAGTTGGGGCGTTGGCTCTGGGCGGATGCTCCCTGGCCTCTTTGTTGGAGCAGCGCGCCGCGGCCGGCGGGGCCGGGAGCGATACGTCGGTTATCATGTTGTACCAACATGGCGGCGCTTCGCAGCTCGAAACCTACGACCTCAAACCGCAAGCGCCCACGGCGTATCGGAGCGTGTTCTCGCCGATTGCCACCAACGTTCCAGGCATGAATATTTGCGAGCACTTTCCCTTGCAAGCCAAGTTGGCCGACAAGTTTTCCCTGGTTCGTTCGCTGCACCACGATGTCGGCATTCATAGCGATGGCGGTATTATTGTGTTGACCGGCAAGCGGCCGAAAAAACTCGACCCCACTTCGCAGTCGAAAAGCGAGCATCCTGACTTTGGCTCGGTAGCCAGCAAATTACGCGGCATGCGGCAGGCCATGCCGCCCTACATCGCGATTCCTCAAAAGCCGTACATGACGCGACCGACGTATCTTGGTTTGCACCACAATGCTTTCGAAACGGGCGACCCTTCGTCGTCGAGCTACGCGCCGCCGCAACTGAAGCTGGCCGCGGGTCGTGATGAAACATTCCTCGACGACCGCCGCCGGCTGTTGCGCGAGTTTGATCGGTTGCGGCTCGATCTCGATACCGGCGGCGTGTTGGAAAGCGTCGACAAATACCAGCAACTCGCTTTTCAAATGCTCACCAGCCCAACGGTCGCGAAGGCGTTCGATATCAGTCAGGAAGACGCAAAGCTGCGAGATCAATACGGCCGCAATCTCTGGGGGCAAGGTTGCTTGCTGGCGCGGCGGTTGGCGGAATCGGGCGCGGCGGTGGTCAATTTGTATTTCAACACGCCGAAGACCGGCCAGGAATTCACCAACTGGGACGACCACATCGGCAACTCCGGCCGACCCGGCCATTTCGCCAAATATATGCGCGTTCGCCTGCCCTACATGGACCAAGCCCTCGCGACGCTCATCCAAGACATTTACCAGCGCGGCCTGGACCGCAAGATTTTGGTCGTGGTGGTGGGCGAATTCGGCCGTACGCCGCGTTTGAGCCAAAACAACAGCGGCGCCGGACGAAACCATTGGCCGCAGGCGTACACGGCGTTACTCTCGGGCGGCGGCTTGAAAATGGGGCAAGTCATTGGCGCCACCAACAGCAAGGCGGAGTATCCGACCGAGCGTCCTTACACGCCGCAAGATTTGCTGGCCACGGTTTATCGGCACTTGGGTATTAATCCCGCGGCAACTTTCAACGACTACGCGGGCCGTCCGAACGCCATCCTGCCCAGCGGTCGACCGATTCCCGAATTGCTGTGAGGCTGCTTCCACCCAGAGAGTGGGGGGATGTACATTTGCTCCGTCCTTGTCAGGCGCCCGGCAGCGGCTAGATTGAATGCACATGTCCGACGGCGAGGAGCCTCGCCGGCCTTGCATTTATAGTCGCTCGGAAGGATTGCAAGTCAGTCTGACGATTGCCAGGCCAGAGGATTGACCATCGCCGCCGGACATGTCTTTCAACCTCTACTGGCCTTTCAATTTCTATTGATCGGCCGCTTTCGCTTGGCCATCGATCGCCACGAAAAGCATACGCAGTTGGTGCAGCACATCTGCCAGCATGGTCGATTCTTCCGGCGTTAAATTGCCCTTGGTTTTTTCCTCCAAGAGAGCCAGGGTGTCGATCATGTGTTTGGCGAAATCGAGGTTGACCACCACTTCTTCCTGCTCGGGGTCGACCATTTGGCCCAACGCCGCCACGGCTTGAGTGGCCAAGGTCGAGACCAGCGTGGCGAAGGAAGCCGGCGGCCAAGCTGCCTCGGGCGTATTTTTGTTCTCTTGGGTTTCTTGTGCTTGTTGACGCAAGGCTTCCTTTTCGGCCGCGACTTGTTCTTTCCAGTCGCTATCGATGATGATTTTCGGCTGCTCTTCATTTTGTGATTGCTCTTCGTTTCCAGACATGCTCGGCTCCCATGCATTTGAATAGACGGCGATCGCATTTCCACGCGCCCCCGGCGAAAGTTCAGACATTCCTCCGCGGTTTCCGGGTGAACATTACCACGCAGGGAACACGGTGAGGCCATGGCCGCAACCAAAGAATCGTTTTTGCCACAGAGGCCACAGAGGACGCCGAGAAAGGATTCAATGTCTATGGATGACGTCCGACGCATCAAACTCTGAGTGCTCCGTGCCCTCTGTGGCAAATTTATTGCCTGATTTGTTCGAGCGAGATTTCGTTTTCATTCCTTTCGTCGTTTCTCCCCTATCTATTCTTCTCCCAGTTACAGGGAATCAACACCCTGCGCCGGTTTGCTTTCCGTTTCAGGACCAGACGTTTCAGGACCAGACGTTTCAGGACCAGACGTTTCAGGACCAGACGTTTCAGGACCAGACGTTCGCTCTGCGCGAACCGACCTTTGCTCGATCGCGGCTTTGAGAAAACCCACGAACAGCGGCTGCGCCAACGTCGGTTTCGATTTGAATTCAGGGTGAAACTGAACCGCCAGCGACCAAGGGTGACCCACCGTTTCGGCGATTTCCACTAGCTTCCCATCAGGGCTCAAGCCGCTGAATTTCATGCCATGCTTCTCAAACTGCTGGCGATACAAATTATTGAATTCATACCGGTGGCGATGCCGCTCCGAAATCGAAGCAGCGCCGTAACAGTCGTGCGCCAAGCTTCCCTCGGCCAGTTCGGCCTGATGGGCGCCCAGCCGCATGGTGCCGCCTTTATCGACGATGTTTTTTTGTTTGTCGAGTAGACAAATAACCGGGTGCTCGGTGTCTTTGGAAAACTCGGTTGAGTTGGCGTCCGCCAGCCCCACGACATTGCGTGCGAACTCAATAACGGCGCATTGCATTCCCAGGCAAATCCCGAAAAAGGGAATGCCTCGCTCGCGAGCGAAGCGAATCGCCTCGACTTTTCCCTCAATGCCGCGTTCGCCGAAGCCGCCGGGAACCAGGAGGCCGTCGTAACCGGCGAGCAGCCGTTCGGGACCTTCTTGTTCGATCGATTCGCTTTGAATACGGCCGATGCGAACCTGCGTTTGGTGTTCGATGGCGGCGTGGTCGATCGCCTCGTAGATCGACTTGTAGGCATCTTTGTGTTGGGCGTATTTTCCCACCACCGCGATACTGATTTCGTGCTTGGGGTTTCGCAACCGGCGGAGCAACTCCTGCCACTTGGTGAGATCCAACGTTTTGGCGGAGAGGCTGAGTTTGTCGACGATCAGCTGGTCGAGCTTGTTTTCCACCAAGCTCAGCGGCACTTCGTAGATGGAAAAATCCTTGTCTTTTTCCTCGATCACGGAATCGAGCGAGATATTGCAAAACAGCCCGATCTTTTCCCGCTCCTCGCGACTGATCGACCGCTCCGTGCGGCAGACGAGAATATCGGGCTGGATGCCGATCTGCCGCATTTGGCCCACCGAATGCTGCGTCGGCTTGGTTTTGAGTTCGCCGGCGGCCTTCAAATACGGCACCAGCGTGAGGTGAATGTACAGGCAGTTTTCCTTGCCGATGTCGAGCGAGAACTGCCGTATCGCCTCCAAAAACGGCTGGCTTTCGATATCGCCGACCGTGCCGCCGATTTCCGTAATCACGACATCCGGCCGGTGGCCTTCGGCGTCGGCGTCGGACAGTTTCCTGATCACCGATTTTATCTCGTTCGTGATATGCGGAATGACCTGGACCGTCTTGCCCAGAAATTCTCCCCGCCGCTCCTTTTCGATCACCGAGAGGTATATCTGGCCGGTGGTGTAGTTGGAGTCTCGCGAGAGCGGGCCGTTGGTGAATCGTTCGTAATGCCCAAGATCGAGGTCGGTTTCGCTGCCGTCGTCCAGCACATAAACCTCGCCATGCTGGAACGGACTCATCGTGCCGGGGTCGACGTTAATGTAAGGATCGAGCTTCTGCATTTTGACCGTCAGCCCGCGTTGTTCGAGCAACATGCCGATCGAGGCGCTGGTGAGCCCTTTTCCGAGTGAACTGACAACGCCGCCGGTGACAAAAATGTGCTTGGTAATCTGCTTGGTCATGGGTGTTTCCGCGGGAAATAACGCAAACGGAGAAATTTCGGCAGGGCCGCGCTTGTCGCGCGCCGTCAATAACATTTGGCCGCGAAGGCGCCAGGATTTATCGATTTGTTGGCCTACAGAGCGTTAAGCCCGCCGCGATGCATGATAGCGGTTTCGATGTCGGCTGACAAAGGCCCGATAGTCGGCGGCGGTGTCGATGCCGCACGTCGGTTCATCGACCACGCCGACGCGAATCTCGCAACCGGCCGCTAGAGCACGCAGTTGCTCCAACCGCTCCACCTGTTCGAGTGGTGAAGGCGGTAAGTCCGACAACCCCAACAAAAATTCCCGTCGGTAAGCATACAGGCCGACATGCTGGTAAAAAATGGGCGGCCGCCGCTGGAGAAGATCGTCGCTCCATTGGCGAGGATGCGGAATAATGCTGCGGCTGAAGTACAGGGCGCGGCCTTCGTTGTTCATCACGACTTTGACGCAGGCCGGATCCTCCAACTGGCGGCGGCTGCGAATCGGCGTGGCCAGCGTGGAAATGGAAGCACTCGGATGCTGTTGCAGCAGACGAATGGCTTGGTCGATCGCGGCGCCCGATATTTCCGGTTCGTCGCCCTGTACGTTGACCCAAATGTCGGCGTCGGGGCGGGTTTGCGCGATTTCCGCCACGCGGTCGGTTCCGCTGGCGGCTGCCGGATCGGTGATCAACGCCTGACCGCCAAAGCGTTTCACTTCCGCCACGATTTCGAGATGATCGGCCGCCACGCACACGTTTTCGGGCAGCCTCGCTTGCGAGGCCGCTTCGTACGTGTGTTGCAGCAGCGATTGGCCGGTTTCACGCAGCAGCAACTTGCGAGGGAGGCGCGTCGACTCCAAACGCGCCGGAATCACGATCCGGCTGCGGGGGTTGGCGTCTTGCTCTTGGTTGGTGCGGTCCATTCCGATCGGCCTTCCTTGCCGTCGAGACTCCTTGCCGGCGAGACGCTGCCGAACGCGTTTTATCCTGAAACGCCCGCTTTTCTTGGGCGCCAGGGGAGCGGCCACTCGCGGCGGCCCTATTTCTAGCCAAAACGCCGTTCCACGATAAGAGCAATTGCAAGAAGACGCGTATGATCGCATGAAAAAACGCCGCCACCCAAAATAGGCGGCGACGTTTTGTTTTTCGTCAAACAGCAAAACAGCCCGGCGTTTTCAAAACGCCCCACTTTTGGTCCTGAATGCCTAATTGTTGTTGTTCACGGGCGTCGGAGATTGGACGCTAAACGATTGCAGCGTGCCAGTGCCGGAGAAGGTTGGCAGCGAGTCGATGCGCACATAACGCCGATCGGCTGAAATAACCGCCAACGCGGTCAAACGCGGCCCCTCGAAAAGCCGACCAAGTTGCGGCCGGAAGCCGACCGCGCCGCGGCGCCCCAAACCAAAACGCCCAGCCGCCAAACCACGGCGACGGGCCAGCTCAAAGTCGCGAGCGGAAATCGAACCATCGACGCGTGAAAGTGCGCGAGCCACTTGCGCCCGGCCATTCCCAACCGCATGCACTCCGTTGGCCAGATTCAATTGCTGCGCGAGAATCGCGTTATTCAACGCGATGTGTTGCACCACCACGTTGGCCAGTTGCTGTTCTTTCAGAGGCTCCCGACGACGCCCATCCTCCAAGGCGAAGAGAACCAAGGCGTCTTTTTCTCCCAAGGGAATTTGCTTGTGGATGCGTGTCTCTTGAGGCGTGCCAGAGTGGGTGACGATGTCGACGGTCACTTTTCCGGCAGTCGGCATTCCCCAAATACGCCGCAGAAGCAAGCGATACTCGCCACTGAAGCCTTGAGGGCAGACATACGACTCCGAGAAGCCCGACTTTTTCGCCCGACTGGAGAAGGCGTCGCCTAGCATGACGCCGCCGGCCGGCGTGCGAGGGTTGCTCAACGAGCAGATCGTTCCGCTGGGCTCTTCGACGAGCAGATCGATGTCGGCATCGCCCGACCAACTTACGGTCACGGTGCAGTCCCGGCCGAGCGCGCTGCGTAATGCGGTTTCAAACGATTTGGCTTCTTCCCGAGCGCCCGCCTTGTGCAGTTGTGTCATGACGTCTCGCGCCACTCCCCGGGCTTTCATTTCAATAGCCTGCTGCTCTGGCGGCCAAGCCTGCTTGAGCACACCGGCGCAAGCCCATTGCAGCGCTTCAAGATCGTCCAACCGCTGGGCCGCCGCCATTCCCTGAATATACGGTTCAGGACGATAAGGCTGCGCCGCCGCGATTTCACGATACAACGACAACGCACGCCGGTCCAAGCCCATTCGGCTCATGTAATTTGCCGCGTAGAGCGTGAATTCCACATTTTGGCTGAAATCGACCGCCGACATCATCGCCCGCTCGACTTCCGATTCCTCAGCGCCAGATGCCTGCAACGAAAGCGCCAACGCTTCGTACATCCAGGGTTGGGCGCGGCCCTGCCGCAGGGCGGCTAAAATTAAGGCTGAAACATCTTCCCACTGGGATTTTCGTCGCAAAACCCGCACCGTTTCCCGGACCACCGCCAACGAAGGCTGATGTTCGGCGAAATAGTCGTTCCAGGCTCGCTGGGGCGATACTTGGCCATTTTCATTTGTCAGTCGAATCGGCTGCACGCGTGTTGTTCCGCGGCCCGTTGTTTTTTTGACAGCGGCTTTTTTAACAGCGGCTTTTTTCACGGGTGTTCGCGTAACGGGCGTTCGCTTCACGGGCGCCGCCGTTTTACTGGACTTTTTCACGCCCAGCGAGATATCATCTTCCACGTCGAACTGACCGCCGCCGCCGCCGAAACCGCCGCCGCCGCCGCCGAAACCGCCGCCGCCGCCGCCGAAACCGCCGCCGCCTTGACCGCCGCCCTGGCCGCCGAAGCCGCCGCCGCCGCCGCCACTGCCGCTGAGGATGCCGATCGGCATGACCAAGTCGCCCACGGGATAAACGCGTGTTACAAGCTGCGTTTCGGCTTCTTCCGGCGTGGTGATCATCAGCACTTCATTCTTGATGATGTACGTTAGCTCCAATTCCTTCAAAGTAATTCTCAAGGCGGATCGCAACGTAACACCGGCCAAGTTGCGGGTCACGGGGGTATCGGAATCGAGCCCCAGATCGTCCAACGCCTTACTGTCGATCACGATGGGAATATCGTGCAATTCGCCGATATAATCGAGCACCTCTGAAAGCGGCGTTTCAAGGAACTCAAACGTTGTTTGTTCATCAAGGGCCGTGAAGATTTTCTCTTCCGACCCACCCGAACTGAGCAGATCCAACGATTTGTACTTTTTACGACGGATCGTCAATTCTTCCCAGAACTGGGCGTCGGGGTAAACGATTGAGGGCTCATCGGGGAATGGCACCGCCGACTCCTCGACCGTCAACAAAGCGTCGGCAAAATTGTGCCAACGCATGTCGCGGAGCCGCATGATATCCGCCTGCATGCGCACCTCGCGTGAGTGCAACAACGCTGAAATGCCGATCGTGCCGTCGGGTTCCTCTTCCACCACTTGTTGGGCGACCTGATCTTCCGCTTCGCGGTAACGCCCTTCATCGAGCAAGGAGTCGAAGCGGGCCATTAGCTGGCGAATGCGTTCTTCCTTACGGCTGACCGCCTTCAAAGCGCGTTGGCGATCAACGGCCGCCGCCTGCAACGCCTCCTCGCGAACCTTTCGATCTTCGAATTCAAGTTGCAAACGGCCCGCTTCGCGAATCGCCTCCACGATTTGATTACGCAATGCGCCACGGTCCTCTGCGGAAAGGTCGGGAGCGCGCTCCACATTTTCCAGCAGCAGTTTGAGCGACTGCTTCGCGCCTTCGGGGTCGGTCGCGAGGCTGTTTCTCGCCGCCAGCAAGCCGACTTCCACTTCGGCTTTGATGACTTGCGTTTGCGCGGCCGTATCGTTGATGACCGACTTGAGAAATTCGCCTTCGTTGGCCTCGAAATCGGAGAGCAAACTATCGGGCGCCGCTTCCTCGTCGCTGGGAGCGGATAGTTGGACCAAGGTCAAATCGGCCTCGCCCGGAGTGAAACTCTTGATTTCCGCTTTCACGCCTTTTCGCTTGGCGTCGCCTTTTGCCGCGGCATTGGAATCGCCATTGGCGGAACCATTGGCGGAACCATTGGCGGAACCATGGCGGGTGCGGTGAATGGCTTTCTTTATGATTAACGCCTGCGGGTTTGCAGGATCGTTTTCCTCCGCGGCTCCGGCCAGTCGCTCGGCTGCGGCGGCGTCGCCCAGAGCCAGCGCGCGGCCGCTCATTTTGGCAAGCTGGTGCGAGTCGGCGGCCATCATACGAGCCACTTCTCGCAAACCGGCCGAGCCCACGGTGGGTAATGTCAGCCCGCCGTCGCGACGGGCGTCTTTGACGAGTTTCGGCAAAAACGCGAAGTCGTCGCTGGAGGCGTCCGGCTGGACGCGCCACGACAATTTCAGTTGGCGTCCGCCGACTTCCAGGCTGGCGGCGACTTGCTGGGTTTTGATGGAGTCTTTCTGGAATACGCCAATCACGACGGTGTCGCGGTCGGTGCGGAGAGGCGGCAACTGGCGAGGATAAATCTCTTGCAGGCCAGCGGGTAATGTGACCGATGTCGGCCAAAGCACCGCCGCCGCCGCGATTTGCGCCAAGACCACGCCATTTTCCTGCGGGTTTGCGTCTTCGCGATCAATCACGATCTGACCGCCGGTCTGGTTGGCCAGCACGGCCAGGGAGCGCATGTCGCGCTGGGGGCCAATCGCAAAACTGGAAACGGGAACACGCGCTTCGACCAACATACTGATGGTTTGTTCCAGTTCTTTTTCGGAAAACGCGTTGGCTTGGCTCTGACCATCTCCCACGTAGATCAAGACACGGCTGTTGCCGTTGGCCGGAAAACTCTCGACGGCTTTTTGCAGACCAAGCACCATGTCGGTGGAACCGAGCGGCGCGCGGTGGCGGAGTTTTTCAAGGGCCGCCTGCATGGCGGACCCCCGCGGCGGCACAAAACCTTCGCTCATGTCGATGGCGTTCAAGTCGACAGCCACCAACTTCACGCGATCGTTCTCGCCCAGCCGGCCCAACAGCGACAGCGTGGCTGCGAGGGCGTCGTCCCGATACACGCCGGCCTGGCTGGCCGAAGTGTCGAACAATACCAACACATCGCGAGGGGCCTGTGTTTCGCTCCCCGCCGGCGGCTTCAAGCTCAGCGCGAAATAACTTTCGTTCGCTGAATGCTGGTAGGTCGCCAAACGCGCGCCGTCAACGGCCAACCCATCGTCGGCCAACAACGACGCAGGGAAAACGGCTTGCCCCAGGAACATGGCGCCTAAAGACATTGCTACGAAAACCATCGCAATAGGCGAGGCATGCGCCAGCGAAAACTGACTACATTTGCACATAATTGAAACTCCAACCTCGGAAGTGCCTACACGAAAGAGCCATCTCTGCTCCACAGAGGAAAGCCCTGCCTTGCCACTAGACTTTTCGACCTTATTGAACAGTCGACGAAAGTGAATGTGAGAATACCGTTCATTGTATTCTTCGAGTTTTGTTTACGCCACAATATTTTGAGAAATTTAGACGGTCTGGGGAGATTTTGCCGTGATTTACGCTGTGTACTCAACCCTCGCCGGCAAGAAAAAAACACCCGACTCCCCGGGAGCAACTGACAAACGACAATATTCTTCAGCCAAGGCGCCCCTCTCATCGACCTCCCTCTGCGGAAGGGCCCCTTCGTCTCGAAGGTAGTGGGAGCCGCCAAGTCTGGACTCGACTTGGCCCGACCGCCAGGAAAACCGCGCCCTAGCCACTTGCCCAGACGTGCGACGCAGAGTTAAAATAGCTTACCTGGGATCAATACCCCGGTTACGGCATGCGGGTAAGTCATTTTCAAGCCCTCCAACATATTCGAAGTCCTTTTTTCACTGAGAAGAACGACCATGATTCGATTCTTTTGCCTACCGGCTGTTGCGGTGTTCCTGTTGGCGGGCGCCGTTTCGGCGGAACCGGCCGCGAAATTGCGTCCGTTGGTGTTGCACTTGCCTGTTGCACATCCTGCCGCCGCCGAGCCGGCGACTGCTTACAAGAAATACTGCACCGTCTACAAAAATCATCCCCACTACAGAACCTGCCGTCTTTCCTGCACCACCCAACAGGTGATGATGGAAGTCAAAGATCCTTGCGGTTGTCCGGTATTGGTTTCGATTTGCCTTCCTTCTTGCTGCGAAGACGCGCCGGTCGTGTGCACGGGTCGGGATATCCTGCACCGCTTTTCTTACACGTACGAGTGGCGCAGCGGGTATAAAGTGGACATTGTGTTCCGCCGCCGGGGCGATATCGTGGTGCATAGCTGGGGCAGTTGAGCAGACGCCGCTTCAAAGCTCGCCCGGTTCGTTCTAGTTCGCAAACGCCAGCCATTCGTTGAGAAGTTCATTGGCGTCGGCGGCGGTGTTGCGCATGCGGGTTATCCAGAGCGAGTCGAGAGGCCCCACCGAGGCGAAGCAATCAGCGTCGAAACAGGCCAGCACCGAAGTAGCAATCTCGCGGTTCCGCAGCAGATTCGGCGAAGGCGAGGGCAGCACTTCGGCAAACACCTTGGGCAGCGAAAGCAACACCAAGGCCCAGGCTTGGCGCCGCGCTTCGGCATCGGTCGCGCCGCACAGGTCTGTCGCGAATTCGGCCACGCGGTGGCGGTCGAAGCCAAATTCGCCGGCTTCATATTCCGTGGAGAGGCAGCCCAAGAGCAGGTCGGTCCAGCGTTCGGCGCGTCGGCGGAGTTGGTTCAGGCAGCGAGCTTCCGCCGCCGTGAAAACGTCGCTCGACACCACCAACCGCAAGGCCCGGTTGCGCACTTCAAGATGACTCGTAAAGATGCTCCTCACCAGCGGATCGGCTTCGGTGCGGCCGTGCTGTGCATCGTGAAGGCAAGCCACCGCCGACCAGATGCGCGTGAGCACTTCGGCCGCCAGTATTTCCTCCACCAGCGGTCTGGCGCCGCAGGCGTGTCGCGCACTTGGCGAGTTGGCGGCGAGCGTGCAGCGTTTGAGTCCGTGCGACCAGGCAACCAGCCGGCATTTGCTGGTGGTCCAATAACTCTCCACGCTTTTAGAGGAGAGGCGGTCACGGTGACGGATCAGTTGGGGGCCATTAGTGGCTATCAAAGCCGCCAACTCCACAAGTTCTCGAGCGTGCATATCGCTGGCATGTCTGGGGTGTGAGGTTCGGGTAAAAACGAATTCATCACTGGGAGAGCCCGAGGGGACAAAGGCTCTCCCAGCGACTCCTTCGCTCCTTCGGTAGAGCGAACGCCGCGCCAATTCGGCGCACCCCAGACTCACAAGCCGCAACTCTCGCCATAACGGGCAGTTACAACCAGGAAAAAAATGTCGTCACGGCCGAAGCGTTGCCTCCCCGTAGGCAAAACACCACACAATGCGTGGCGAAAGGGCGACATCCTCACCCTTTTTTAAGAGGGAAATCGTAACTATTCACGGCGCTGCGGAAATTTGCGACAGCAATCTATCGCAAGCGAATAACCGATATGCGGTCACGAAGACGGGAAACGGTCGAGTAGAGGAGGGGCGTCATTGACGCTCCTCCTCTACTCGACCGTTCTCCGCGTTGCAATGCCCGCCTGGAGACCGTCGAGCAACGTCTGAACTTCCGCCAGCGTCGCATGAATTTGCGACAGCTATCTATCCGACAGTTTAAAACCCGAGAACGGTTCTGCAGTTTCAAAGTGCGTGGCGAGGATCAGTGTCGCGAATAATTTCGCTGATGCCCGATTGATTGAAACCTTTGTAACCCGCGTTGCGCTCCAAAATCTCCAAGTGAGAACCGAGCGCGCCGTCACGTCCAAAGCGTTCGGCTTGCTCCCGGCTGATCCAGCCGTGGGCCAGCGCCGCCTGCAAACGCTCCGGCCGCACTTCCCATTGTTCGCCCTGCGTGAAGGCTTGCCGCAGGTGCGGGAAATCGGTGAAGGGCGGCATGGTGTCCACTCCGGCGTGCCGCAACTGCGCCGCAATGGCCGCGAAATCGTATTGGCACTCCAAGTGATGCAGCCCGGCCGACAAAAAGGCTTCTCCGTGCAACGCGCACCACAGACCGACCGTACCCAGTTCGTTGCGGGGGAGGAGGACGTCGTGGGCAAAGTCGTCGGTCACTTCGTCTTCTGATAAATCGACATCGGCAAACACCAATAGTCCCACTTCGGGTTGCTCCAACACCTGCGCGCCCCAGCCCGCTTCCCGCCCGGCGTAAAAACGCTCTCGACACTGAAAGCCCAAACGTTCGAGCACGCCGACCAGCGAAGCGAAAAACGCCCGGCTGCTCCGATACGTGTGATGGTCGTGGTTCGCCCAGCCAATGCCCAACCTGTTTTGCCGTTCGCTCTGCACGCGCGCCGCCCGATTACGCGATTGCCAATAGCGGCGTTCGGCCATGAAAAACAGTTCGCACGTTCGCGCAACGCCCAGGTCTTGAATGGCGGCGTCGATCAACGCCAATGCGTGCGCGAAGCCTTGCCGCTCGTCGTCAAAAAACCGCCGCCGGAGGAAGAACGACTCTTGGTGTTTGCCTAGATCCGCAGCTGGCGGCGTCTGTTCGACCAACTCCGAGAAACGGGCGCCGTGCCGTTCAACGGCCGCCACGGTCTTCTCGCCACAGACGAGAAAATCAGCCGAGCGCCGCCGAGCGTTCGGTTGGCCGAGAATGACCGGGCGGTCATCTCGTTTTTGTGTCCGGAGAAAATCGACCACCGAATCGACCTTAACCGCCGCCCGCCATATGGTGCTCTTCGTTGTGAATACCGGCGGAAACATGCCGCGTTCATGCCGCCAGTATTGGCCCTCCACACTAGCAATTTGAAAAAAACCGGCCGTCGCCCAAGCATCCGTATCAATTTCGGCCGCCGGCGCCGTTAGATGATCGAGCAAATCGAACATGCGCACGCCGGCGGCTGAGAGAAGCGTCTCGGCCCAGCGTTTCGCCTGTGGGAAATGATCGAGAAATCGCCTGAAAACCTCCTCCACCAGCGCGGCCGCCTCCGGTTGCGGCGTCCAATGAAAATCTTCCGGCGAGGAAAGCGGGCGACTGTTCATGCGACACTCCTTATTCCTGCTTATACCTTCTAACATAATTTGAGACGTCACGCCGAATCCATAACGCTTGCGCTGCTTGACCGACGCCCAGTCGATGCCCGCCAACAATAGTGATAACTGCGTCTGATCGATTTCAATCGTGTCGCTTTTCGAATCCACCTGCGGCGGTTGAACGCCGCCCGCTTCGAGTTGCTTGCACCAAATCGCCAAGCCGTCGCGATCCCAATACAGCAGCTTAATGCAATCGCGTCTGCGATTGCACAACAGAAACAGGTGGCCCGAAAGATATTTGCTTTCTAGGGTGGTGTGACAAGCGGCGATGGGCGGCAACCAAACTCGCGCTCGCCGATAACCTGATGTATCGAGAAGCTGTCTCCCCTGGATCGCCGCTGCCGTGTAGAATTCCTGGATGAAACATTCGGCGCCACGGGCGAGATCCGATTTACGCTTTCCGGATCTCCTCGGGCGAGAAAAACGGAAATTGGTTTTTCACCACGCGTTTCAGAACGCCGCTTGTTTCGCAACGGTATTCGATAACTTCAAGGGGCGGGGGTGAGCATGCGAACATTTTCTCAAGCGGCGGCCATGGTATTGGCGATGTTTGCCGCCGCCGCGATGCTGGCCTCTTTGGGCTGTCCGAAATCGTCGCCGCCGGCGAATCCCCAAAACAAGCTGGCCGATGCGTCCTGGCCGCCAGCCTCGCAATCGGGCCCACAATCTTCCCCGCAACTGGAGGAAACAAAGCCCGTCCAGCCCAAGCCCGTCGAAGACACGGCGGCCGAGCCGCCCAAAGATGTTTTGCCGTCGGCTGCTCAAGAAAACCCGGCCGTCGAAAACGATCCCCCTAACACCGCTGAACCTGAAGCCGAACACGCCGACGCCGATGAATTCGAGCCGCTCTTTGTCGATTGGCCGAAACCGAAATTCGCCCTCTTTTTTACCGGCCGCCAGCACGGATACATCGAACCCTGCGGCTGCACCGGCCTGACCA
The DNA here is from genome assembly GCA_024276655.1 of Planctomycetota bacterium. Classification (GTDB taxonomy): domain Bacteria; phylum Planctomycetota; class Planctomycetia; order Pirellulales; family Pirellulaceae; genus SZUA-33. The sequence continues at coordinate 13,436 of JAJRWU010000011.1, read as the reverse complement.
ACCAGAAAGGCGGGCTGGCCCGGCGGCACACACTCCTCCGCCAGTTGCGGAAAAAGGGGTGGGATGTGCTGACCTTCGACGTCGGCAACCAGGTGCGCCGCTCAGGACGACAAGCCGAAATCAAGTTTCAAATGACCTTCTCCGGCTTGAAGCAGATGGACTACCAAGCCGTCGGTTTTGGACCCGACGACCTCCGGCTGTCCTTCAATGAAATGGTGGCCGTCGTGGCCGACGGAGCCTCTGGCGGCGTGCCGTTGGTGTCGGCGAACGTGAATGTATTGGGGCTGCATCCCCGGTTTCGCATTCTCACCGCCGGCGGCGTAAAAATCGGCGTCACTTCGGTGCTGGGAAAAACAAAACAGCGAGGCGTCAATGCGGCCGAAGTGGAACTGAGCGCGCCGGCGGAGGCGTTGAAAAAAGTACTGCCGGAAATGAAACAGGAGGGCCTCGACCACGCCATTCTACTGGCCTTCACCTCGACCGACGAAGCCCGTGAACTGGCGCGCCAATTTCCGGAGTTCGATTTGATCGTCACCGCCGGAGCCGACGGCGAACCGACGCGGCTCCCGGAAACGGTGGATGGGTCATCCACCCAAATCATTCAGACCGGCGTCAAGGGCATGTATGTGGGCGTGGTCGGTTTTTATGATGACCCCCAGCAGCTCATCCGTTACCAACGCACGCCGCTCGACCACCGTTTTGCCGACTCCGCCGAAATGCTTCAGCTTTTGGCCGCCTACCAGGAACAACTGAAAACCTTGGGGCTCAAGGGGCTGGGTCTGAAACCCGTGCGTAATCCCGACGGCCGCTATGTCGGCTCCGAAACCTGCGGCGAATGCCACACTTCGGCCTATGAAGTCTGGAAGAATTCGCCGCACGCCACGGCCACGGAGTCGTTGGTGCATCCTCCCGAACGGGGCGACATTCCCAGGCAGTTTGACCCGGAATGCCTGAGTTGCCATGTGACCGGTTGGAATGCTCAGGGCCATTTCCCCTACGAATCGGGTTACCTCGATCTCGCGGCCGACGAACACCTGCACGGCAACGGCTGTGAAAATTGCCACAGTCCTGGCGCTGATCACGCTGCGGCGGAGGAGGGCGAGGGCGATTTGTCGGACGATCAAATCGACGCCCTGCGCGCCAACATGCGGCTATCGCTCGAACAGGCTGAATCGAGTTGCATGGACTGCCACGATCTCGACAACAGCCCTGATTTCCACGTTCGCGGCGCCTTCCAAAAATACTGGAAGGAAATCGAACACGAAGGGCTCGACTGATCCCGCGCGACTCCTTCCCACGCCGCGAAGCGCCGAGCGGGGAATTGCCGTCGTACAGGCGCGCGGCGGGTGCATTTATTCCCGCCGCCGGCCTCAGTACCTATCCAAAAACTATTCCGTGTTTTTCAGATGCGGGTAAGGCCGAAAGGGCAGGCGTCTTTGATTTCATATCCTAGAAGGATAGCAGCCATTAGCCGGTGGTCGAGCGCAGCGAACACCACCGGAGGATAGAGGCTCCAACATTCCGCATCCCAGCGGGATGCCAGCGCACCGATGGAGTGTACGCTTCAGCGTGCGTCCGAGAACAAAACACACTAAAGCGTACACTCCAACGGTGGGCGGCGCGAATGACAGTAATGACAGCGTTGTTTTGAGGCATGTTGTTTCGCGGCCTTCGCGCCCGCTGCATCTGGCATCCCGCCGGGATGCGTCGTTCGTTGCGGCAGCCTACCGGCGGTGTTCGCTGCGCTCGACCACCGGCTAATGGCTGGCAAGCCTTCGGCTTGGCGGGGATTTCATCACACCATTGCACGGAATATATCTTGGACGATTCCTAAGGAGCGTTCGAACCATGCGTGTCGCCTTCCTTGGAGAGGTACTGCACTGGTTCAACGGGGCGTTCAGTTTCGACCGTTTTGGGTTGCAGCAGTTTGCGCATCACCACGGCGATGACCCCGCCGATGAAAACGAGCGTGATAAACCCGCCGATTGCGAGACGCACATAGAGTTCCGAACCGCCCAGGCTGCTGAGCATATCGGAATCAAACACGATCGCGACCACATACATGCCCAGGTACGACATCGACATATACAGCGGGCTGGCCGCCGCCAAGCTGCCGATGCCGAAGGCGCGCGCATGGCCGGAGCCGTAAACGATTAACGAAATCGACACCGGCGGGAGAAACAGTAGGATCGCCGCAAACATCAAAAAGGCGATAAACGCCGGCGCTGAAAAAAGCACGGCGCACAACACCGACGCCCCCAGCATGAACTCCAGCAGCGTTTTCAAGGAAAACTGCATGGCCAAACCTTCCTTGCATTTGTGCCGTGGCGTTTGGTGGAAAGAGCGCGTTTCCCACGCCATTGCGACTAAGAAGCCCGGCTTTTTCAAAAAGCCAAGCTTCTGAATCGGGAAGTAGCTTGCACGCTTTCTCAGGGCAACTCGAACAACGATTGGCTCTTCACGATGGCGTAGTCGTCGGGGAAGGTGTGAAAGGCCTGCACCAACATACTGCGGTTCCGCGTTTCAATGTTGATGTAGCTCAAGGCGCCCAATTCAATGCGGCCGCTGGAATGAAACGTGTGCAGCATTCCCTTGCGGTTGGCGTCGTGCGTGAGTTCCTTTTGGTAGGTCCAGAAAACGCCGGGCTCCACCGGTTCGAGTTGAAAACTCATCTGGTAGGTGATTTTTCCCCGGCACTCCACGCGGTCGTGCCGGTCGCCCCGCAGGCGGTACGACATCAAACGCCGCCGCTGCGGGAGCGGGTGCTGGGCCGAAGCGGCCACTTCGGTTAACGTCATGCCGCCATACACCCAGGTCACTACGTGGCCGGCGCTCGTGATGTCGATCTTGGCTTTGAAGCCATTGCGCTCGACGGTTCGCGTGGCGTAGATCTCGAAAAGTTCAGGGTGCAACGAACGTCCATAGAGTTGGAATATAAGTTCGGCGACTTTTGGCCTGACGGAAAGCACGGCCTGAGTACCTCAAAATTTTAGAATAGGACAACTAGAAAAGGATGCCTCGGAATTGATTAAAGAATAGTCCTGAAATAAGCAACCGGTTGTAGCTCGAAAAAGCCCGGCATGTAAATTCAGGACCATTCCCTGGCTCCTTCTCGCTTGGGCGCTTTCACAACACGCAACCACTGGAGATGGAACAGACTCATTATAGACGCATTGCCAACACCAAACAAAGGGCATTCGTAAGGCGAGAAATAAGGACCGTTTTCCGGCTTGACAAATCCTGTCGCCTTGTGATGCGAGGCCGGGTCCCGTTGGCGCATTAGGGTGAGCGGCAGATAAAAATTTACCCGCACGCAACGGGAGTCCGTGAGTTTTTTTAGGGTTCCCGCCTATGTGGGAATGACCGTTTGCAGATTCACTCGCTTGCGCTTCGTGCTTGTATTAGGTAAGTTTTCATCTGCCGCTCGCCTAATAAGTGTGGAACCATTAAATACCGAATTCATATCTGAGAAGCCCGGCATTTTGAAAATGCCGGGCTTCAGAACCGGGGCGCCGTTTTCTAAACGCGATTCAGCGTACGCTCCTACTTGCTATGCGCCGTCGGCGGGCGGCGGGTTGTCGGGCTTCGGAATCGGCCGGCCGTGAGGATCGAGTTGCGGGCTCTCCAGTTCGCCCGCCAACTCTTCTTGCAGACGAGGTGAAAGATAATGTTCCGCCCGTTCGGCCGAATGGTGAAGCTGACTTTGCGGCACGCCGAAATGCTTTTCGACATACGCCTCCCACAAGCGGTGCGAGCGAACCAGGCGGCGGGCGGCCGATTCGCCGGCGGGCGTCAAGGAGCAATACCCGCTCTGAATCGCGACATCGCCCCGCCAGCACAACCAACGAAAGGCCATAAAGGTTTGCAGCCGGCCGACGCCCATTGCGCTGCGGAAAATCTGTAGAAACGTCCGCGGTTGTTCGGCGCTCCCGCGCTCGTTCAAACGATAAAGCAAGCCGAGAATGTCGTCCGCGACGATGCGCAACCGCAAACGAAAACGACGCGCCGAGCGACTCAGCACGCCGTAGCGAGGGCTCAAAAACGCCGCCCCGACAAGCAATATCCCCACGGCCACGCCCATCATGCCGGCCGTGCTGGCGCCGACGTCGGCAGGGAAACCGATGCGGGAAAAAAACACCGGCGGCAAGGCAATCGCCATGGCGTGTCCCAACAGCGCACTGGCCGCCGCCACCACAAGGCTGATGCCCAACATGCTGCTCAGGCGGTCGGTCAGCAGGTGTGCGGTGGCCGCTGGAGTGACCAGCATGGCGATCACGAGGATACTGCCTACCGACTCAAAAGCCGCCACCAACGTGACCGAAGTGACCGCCATCAGAGCATAGTGCATGACGGTGGCGTTCACGCCCAGCGTGGTCGCCAATGCTGGATCGAACGCCGAAATTTTCAGTTCCTTGTAGAACAACACGATCAACGCCAAATTGCCCAACAACGCAGCGCCGTTGATGACCGCGGCGCGAGGAATGTTCGTGCCCGGCCATGTGTCGACGATCACGGTTTCGATGGTTCCATAAAGAACGCAATCGGGGTCGATGTCGACGTTGTCGGCAAAGGCCCGCATGAGCAACAGCCCCAGTGCAAAGAGCGTCGTGAACACGGCGCCAAGCGAAGCGCTGCTTTCCACGCGGCCCAACTTTTGCACCCATTCGGTGAGCACCGCCGACAACACGCCCAAGGCCATCGCCCCGGCGAAAAAAATCGGGTGCAAAATCGCCTCATGCATCTGGCGGCTCATCCAACCGCCGGCTTGCAGCCAATGCGAGAGCAAAAACGCCAGCACGATTCCCGGCAACGCCACATGACTGAGCGCGTCGCCCATCATGCTTTGACGCCGCAACAGGAGCAGATTGCCCGGCAATGCGCAAGCCATCGCGGCCAGCGCCGCCGTGATCACGATCCAGGTGTCGAGCGACGTCCAACCGCTCAAATGTTCTGCAATTTCATAGACCATGCTGCACCGCGCGAAACCGCCACCGAGGCGCGGCTAGGTTAGAGTCCGTACGTCGAGGGATTGATGGCGTTCAGATAAAAGAACGCCAACCTGAAAATGAACATGATCAGAATGGAGAAGCCGAGACCCATCACGATAAACGTGGCCACGACCGTCAACACATTCGACGACGACTCCGCCCGCTGCTGGTACTCATTGGCCAGCCGCAGCAGCGATTCCGGAAGCGTGCCCGACTGCTCCGCGTTTTCCACCACATACATGAATTCCTCGGGAAACACTCCGGCTTCCCGAAACGCATCATGGATTTCATCGCCCCGCTTGATCACCCGATCCACCTGCTTCAACTTGCTGGTGTAATAGGGGTTGCTCGTGCTGCGGAGCGCCGACGCCACGCTGCGGCGCGCGTCCATTCCGGCGTTATTGGCCATGGCCAGCGTCCAGGCCAGGCGAGAGAGCAGCAGTGTTTGCAGGCTCTGGCCGACCAGCGGCGTGCGCATGAAGAGCGCCATGGGCACGGGGCCGAACCAACTCCTAGTGAGCGCGTAATAGACAAATACAACGGCGCCCACGATCAGGGCCAAAATGCCCACGTAATTCCGCAGCCCCTCGTTGCCGACGCCAATTCCCAACAAGTCGAACACGGGGCTGCCGTCTTGCATGCGGGGGACCACTTCCCCCATCACCCAAATGAAAATGCCGATCACGATCGTGGCGATTCCCAGTTCGATTGCCGGCCACAGAATACCCGAGAGGAACGTTCTCCGCAGCCTGATTGCGTGCTCGTACTGGTCGGCGATGCGGAGAAAAATCTGATCAACCTGCCCCGTCATTTCGCCGGCTTCGATCATTTCGCAGACCAGCGACGGATAATATCCCCGCGTGCGCTCCATGGCTTCGGCCAGGGTGTCGCCCTGCTTTATTCCCCGGACCACCATCTGCGCCGCTTCCCGTTGGCGTTGGGAGCCGCGTCCTCCTTCTTGCTGCCAGGCGCGCTGCAAATCGACGCCGGCGCCGATGGAAGTCCCCACGCGGCGGCAGAGGTGCGCCATGTGTTTTGCGCGAATCGTGGCCATGTTTCCTTACTCCGTTTCTCAAAGCGTCGCGGAAGAATATGCTACCGGTTGTTGTGGGGAAAAGTCCGGCATTTTCAAAATGCCGAACTTTTAATTCGGCATTTATATTCTACGCAGTTCCTAATCCGCGGGTTCAGCGCGAGGGTAAGACCCCAGCACGTTGAGCCGCAATGTTTTGCGTTTCAGCGACGCCAACGCCCGTTTTGTTTTGGCTTCGCTTTCGTGGCCAACCATCTCGACGAAAAATAGATATTCGCTTCCCGCGCCCGGAATCGGAAAGGATTCAATCCAAGTCAAATTCAGTTCATTGCGTTTGAAAACCGACATGGCGTCGGCCAGAGCGCCCGGCTGATGCTCCAATTGAAACATCAGCGAGGTTTTGTCTTTCCCAGTTCGCTTGGGCGACTCCCCGCCGATCACCGCGAACCGCGTCACGTTGTTGACGCTGTCTTCAATGTTCTCAGACACAACCTCCAGCCCGTAGCTGCGGCCCGCTTCCCGGCTGGCAACCGCCGCGGCGCCTTGCCGTTCGGCGGCCAGTTGCGCCGCTGCGGTGGTGCTGGTCATTTCCACCAAACGCGCTGTCGGCAGATTCTTCGCCAACCAATTCCGGCACTGCGATAACGCCTGCGGCTTACTATACACTTCGCGAATCTCGGCGCGACCGCACTTCGCCAATAAAATATGGTGGATACGCAGCTGCACCTCTCCGGATATGTGCAGAGGCATTTTGGAAAACATGCTGAGCGTATCGACGACGCGTCCGTCGGTCGAATTTTCGATCGGCGCCAAGCCGTACTCCACGCGTCCCCGCTGGACTTCCTCGAAAATGGCGGCAATCGTGGAAACGGGAATCAGCTCCACCGCGCCGCCGAATCGCTCCACCGCCGCCAAGTAACAATAGCTGTATTTAGGACCCAAAAACGCGACTCGCACCGGGTCGACCAGCATTCGGCTATCGCTCAAGAGCTCTCGGAATACAGTTCGCAAACTGCGTTCGGAAATAGGGCCGGCGTTGCCCGAGATAGCGCGGGCGATGGTTTGTTGGGCGTCGAGAATGGCCCACGCCTCGTTTTCCGGCGCCAATTTCGCTAATTGCTTGCTCAGTTTGACCCGCTCATTGAGCAGCTTCACCAAATCTTTATCGAGGCGTTCGGCCAATTTCAACAATTGTTTTCCGGAAAGCTCGCGTTTTTTTGCTTTGCGCTGGGCCATATCAATATCAATCCTCGCGGCAATTCTCGCCTGAACCACTCATGCCTGTTTCATGAATCGTGACTAATTATAACTATAACGCCGTTGGCTGCCTGATGGGCCTCTGTGTAATAGCGGTGTTCCGTGCTGTCAAGCAAGCACCTCGTCCGGTTCTCCGAACACCCTTATCCCCACGCCTTCTCTCGAACGCAGACCAATAGCAAACCGCAAGGCGCGCTCGCTTTTGCGCACAGGTCGCGGGGAACTTGAAATGTTCCCCGCGCCGCTTCATACTTTTCCTTTCTGCACCGGCCATCCAAAATCAAACCTCTTACCCCACGACCGCCATGCCGCCCCAAATAGAATGGATCAACGAACAACAGGCAACCGGCGCGTTGTCGCAGACGTATGAAGAATGGTTCTCGCACAACCCAGAACGCAGCGAAATTCCCGGTATTTTGAAGTGCTTTAGCCACCGCCCCGATTTCCTTCGCGACGTGATCACGTTTTCGAACCGTGTCCATTTCACCGATGGGCATCTCGACCGCCGCACCAAGGAGCGGATCGCGACCTTTGTTTCGGCTTTGAACAAATGCCGTTACTGACTCGGCGCCCACGCAATGTTCCTGCAGTTGCAGGACGAAGACCTGGCCGTGGTCGAGGCGCTGCGGCGTGGAGAACTTGACGCCGCCCCCGTTTCTCCCGCCGAGCGCGAACTGCTCAAGCTGGTCGAACTCCTGACCCTGCACTCCCACCGCTGCGGACCCAACGATATCGAGCGTTTGCGCGCCGCCGGCTGGAGCGAACCGCAAGTGGCCGAAGCGGTGTACATCACGGCCATGTTCGCCTTTTTTAATCGCGTTGCCGACGCCTTCGGTCTCGACGACCCCGGCTACGACCAACTCGCAAACCCGCCCAAGCCGCAACCATATTCCGACTAAGCATCCGGAAAACGCCATTGCTCATCAAAGCGACTCAGAAATTCCTCCATGAAGGCGTGGCGGTCGGCGGCCAATCGACGAGCCGCGGCGGTGTTCATTCGCTCGCGCAACAATAATAATTTTTCGTGGAAATGGTTGATCGTCGAGCACGACTTGTTCTTGTAGTCGGCAAACGAAGCGTGCATCAGCGGCGGCGTGTGAGGATCGTGCAGCACATTTCCCGCATGACCGCCGTAGGCGAATGTTCGCGCGATGCCGATAGCGCCGATCGCATCAAGGCGGTCGGCGTCTTGCACGACTTCTCCCTCCACGCTGGCCATGGGCGTCGGCACGCCAGCGCCTTTGAAGGAGATGCAAGCAATGATTTCGCACACATGTTCCACGACCGGCGGGTCGACGCCTTCGGCAACCAGCCATTCTCGGGCCACGCGCGGCCCAGCAGTTTCGTCGCCGGCGTGAAACTTCCAATCGGCCACGTCATGCAGTAGGGCGGCCAAGTCGACCACCAACAAATCGGCGCCTTCCTGTTCGGCCAGCCAGCGCGCCGTTCGCCACACACGTTCGATGTGCCACCAGTCGTGGCCGGTGGCGTCGTTCTCGAATTTACCGCGAATAAAATCGCGTGTTCTCGTCACCACCGATAGCTGCGTCATCTTGCATTTTACCTCCGGCGGCGAGGATTTCCCCAGCCCTACATACCCATAAATATTCGCCGAAGCGTTCGAGGCGTCATTTTCAGTCGTACGCGCTGTTGGAGTGTACGCTTCAGCGTGTTTTTTCTCTTTTGCCCGCGCCATGCCATTGCTCATTCTCCACTTTTTCCCGCCACGATTTCCTTGGGGCGAGGATCGAAGAATTCATCGAACGCCAGCCAGAAGCTGCGGGCGTACCGAAAAAACCAAGCCGGGAAGAGAAACACGAACGCCGCCACGGCAATCAGCAACGTTCGTTCGGCGACGATCTGGTTGAACAGCAGCAGAGGATAAACAACGGCCGTAATTAGGGCCGTCAAACCGTAATTGAAATAGATCGAGCCCAGAAAAAACCCCCGCTCGCGCTCATATTCGCAGCCGCAATGAGAACAAGCGGCGTGCATCCGCCACATATTCCGGAAGAGGCGGGTCTGGCCGCAGAGCGGGCACTGTAAACGCACGGCTCGGTAAACGAGCTGCCAAAAACGCATCGAATTATTTCTTCGCGGTTGCGGCCAGAACGGGCGCCGGCGCCAGTGCATTCAGCCTCGCCCGGCGGACTTCAAAATAAAACAGGGTGGCGAGCCCCGACAAAATCAGGAATGGCATAGACATCATAAATATAATGCTCCAAAAATAGCCACGCACCAAGTTCGCGTGTTCGGGGTCGTTGCCGGCCAGACTGTCTTTACACGTGGGACAGGCATACGCCACCGACGCGACGGCAAACAAAACAAGCACCGCCACCAGCAAACACAACAACGTTTTCCCCACGGCCGAAACCATCATGCTTTTCCTTGAACGAATGACGATCCTCACCTTAAACGCATCGCTCGATCAGCCGCCATCAAAACCGACGCCGCCGGCGCGGAAACAACCGTTTCCGGCAACCTCCCCATTGTACTTCCCGCAGTCTGCGGAGGATAGATCTGATACAGCATCAGATACACAACCACGCCGGTGATCGAAACGTAGAGCCAAATGGGAAATGTCCAACGGGCCAGGCGAACATGCCGAGAGCGGTTGTTCCGCAAACCGAAGTAGATCGTGGCTAACGCCAGAAAGGGAACCGTGGCGGCGAGCACCACGTGCGTGAGCAAAATGCCGTAGTAGAAATAACGTACGGAGTCTGGCGGATAGGACGGAAATTTTTTGCTGAGCACTTGGCTGTGGTAAACCAAATAACACGCCAAAAAAAGCACCGAAACAGCAAAGCACGCAAGCATCACCCGCTTATGCGCCCGTTCGCGGCGAAGCTTGATCAAAACAAAGCCCGCCACCAGCAACACCGCCGCCAAACTGTTCAGCCCGGCATTCACATGCGGCAATATTTCCACCAGATCTTTCACGGGGCACTCTCGTTGTATAGATGAATCACGGAATTTGATGGCTCCGGTGTTGTCTTCCGTTCATGAACTTATTGACTTCGTTCTCACTGACCTCCGCTGGGCAATCTCGTAAGGCGAGCGGCGGAAAACAACTTACTCGCACGTAGCGGGAGTCAGTGAGTTTTTTTGGGTTCCCGCCTGCGATAGAATGACCGTTTGCTGATTCACTCGCTTGCGCTTCGTGCTTGTGTCAGGTAAATTTTCATCTGCCGCTCGCCTAAGAACTTGTTTTCACATTCTCAGTGACCTCTGTGAGCTCTGTGGCTAAAACTTTTTTGAGTTGCGCCCACGATGGCGCTGTGCTCTGTGGCTAAAGCTCTGTGGCCTCTTGTTCCGGAGAGATATCTTCTTGAGCGGCGGCTTCCGCATCTTCGGAGGCATCGTTCTCTTTTTCTTCCAGCGGGCCGACCGAGCCATCGAGCAAACCGCTGATCTTTTTTTCCAACGCCAAAATTTCGTTGGCGTCGTTCCAATGGTAGTAGCCGCGAAGTTTGCCTTGTTGGTCGATCAGGATCAGGTTTTCCGAATGCCCTTGTTTGGCCACCGGAACCTGAAAAATGTCGACCCCCACGCGCGTGATGTACGACATTTTTCCCGTGAGAAACTTCCATTGCCGCGGGTTGGCGTTGAACCGGGCGGCGTAGGCCGAGAGTACGCCGGGAGTATCGGTTTCAGGATCGCAGGTGATGCTGACAAACTGAACGCCGCGAGGACCAAACTTGCGTTGCAACGTGGCCACTTGCAAATTCTGCTTCACGCACGACGCCGGGCAGGTGGAGAAAAAGAAACTGGTCACCCAAACTTTTCCCTGGAGGCTGCTGGAATCGAACGCATGGCGAGTGGTGTCGATCAACTGAAAACTGGTCAGCGGCGGACCGGCGAGTTTTTCCTGGGCCTCTTTTTCCAGAGCGATTCGCTCTAGCTCGGCAAGTTGGATTTTGGTTTCACGAAAATGGCGATAAGCCAACACAAACGAAGCGCCGCCCACGACCAGCAGCATGGTCGCTAGAAAAAACAAAAGGGTTCTGTTCATAGTCTGTCTCCCGCGGTGCGTTGCCCGGCGATGGCCCACGCGGCGGCATAGGCCAGCAGGGCGAACAATATCGTGACACTCCAACACGCCGCTAGACTGGGCGTCCAAAACAATGCGGCGGTATCTGGGTTGGCGGCGGGTTGGCCGCCGCCCAGCAACAAGTGGCGCACTCCGCCGACTCCATACGTCAGCGGATTCAAACGCATCACCCAATGCAATATCCCGGCGCCGGTGGCGCTGGGCACGGGAAAAAAAGCGCCCGAGAGCAACCACATGGGCATCAGAAAAAGGTTCATGATCGCATGAAAGCCTTGTGTCGACTCCATCCGCCAGGCGAGCACAAAGCCGAGCGAGGTCAGAGCCAGGGCGGTCAAAAAAAGGAAGGCCACCAGTCCTAGCAGGGCGAGCCATTAGATGCTTACTGAAAGTGTTAGCGCCAAGAGACAAAAAATCAAGGCTTGAAACATGGCCAGCAGCGAACCGCCCATCACTTTTCCCAGCACCATCGCCCAACGCGGCGTGGGCGAAACGAGCACCGACTGCAAAAAACCTTCGCGGCGGTCTTCGATAATGGAAATCGTGGCGAAAATGGCCGTGAACAACAGCACCAATACGAGCGTGCCGGGAAAATAATAAGCCTGAAAACTCTGACCGCCCTGGCCGGCGGGCGAGAGCCGGAAGGAGCGATCAAGCCCGGCGCTGAACAATATCCAAAATACGAGCGGTTGCCCCAGCGCGCCGAACACGCGGTTGCGTTGGCGCACGAACCGCACTATTTCCCGTTGGCATAACGCCCTAGCCACCAGCCAAGGGCGCACCGCCAGCGGCGTTTCCACCGGAGCATTTTGGGGCGATGTTTTATTCATCTTGCACCTCCGCGGTTTGCCAAAACCGCCGCCCGGTCTTTTCAATGAAGACATCTTCCAAGGTCGGTTTTCCTAAACGCAAAGAGCGGATGCGCTCCCCAAACGCCGCCGTCAACTCCTGGATTTGCGCCGGTCCATTGCTGGTTTCCAATCGTAGCGAGCCGTCCACCACCCGCGCCGCGAGAGAAAACCTGGCTTGCATTTCGGCCGCCAAGGCTTCCGGCTCCGCGGTTTCGATGGTCAGGCAATCTCCGCCGAGCGCCGCGCGCAGCGCGTGCGGGGAGTCGAGCGCTACCAGTTTGCCGGCGTCGAGAATGGCGATGCGGTCAGCGCGGTCGGCCTCTTCCAACAGGTGCGTCGTGAGCAGGACCGTGATGCCCTGTTCCTGTCGCAAGGTTTGCAGAAAACGCCAAAGATCGCTCCTCGCGCCGGGATCGAGCCCTGTGCTGGGTTCGTCCATGAGTAAGAGCCGGGGGTGGTGCAGCAAACCCTTGGCCAGTTCGACGCGTCTTTTCAAACCGCCGGAGAGCGTCTCCACGCGATGATCGGCGCGGTCTTCCAGCCCCAGTTCCGCCAGCACTTCCCGGCAACGGCCGCGAAGAAGTTTTCCCGACATCCCGTACAGCGCGCCCTGGTGATGGATGTTCTCGCGCACGGTCAGTTTGATATCGAGGCTCGGCGCCTGAAAGACGACGCCAATACTCTCGCGAACGCGCTGGAGTTGCGAACGAATATCGCAGCCTAGAATTTCGACCCGTCCCTCTTGCAACGGAATGAGCGTCGACAACAAACGAAAAAGCGTTGTTTTGCCGCTGCCGTTGGGCCCCAAAAAAGCGAACACCTCGCCACTCCCAACCTCGAACGAAACCCCCCGAAGCGCGACATGCGAACCGTACCGAAAACGCACTTCCGCCACGCGTAAGGCAACGCTCTGTGAACTGGCCGACATAAATGGGAGGACCCTCGAATAAGAGGAATAGTCCTGAAATAAGTTACCGATTTAGTTCAGAAAAGCCCGGCATTTTCAAAATGCCGGGCTTTTAATTCGGCATGTAAATTCAGGACGAACCCTAATGACCCGAGTGATCGTGAACGGGCGTTTCACGACCGATGGCGTCTTCCAGGTAATCGTGGCTGGCGGGGGTGTCTCGGGAGACGGCGTGTTGCCAACGGATTTCGGAATATTTGATCGTGCGTCGGCCGACATCGGGAACCAGCATGCAAATTAAGAAGATCGACATAAACGCCGCCGGAATCGTGAGCACGTATTTCCAATTGGC
>JAJRWU010000198.1 GCA_024276655.1 Planctomycetota bacterium | reverse complement strand
TGCAACAAGGAGTCGTTGTCTTCAAAGGCGGCGGACGTCGACATTCTGGCGTCGTACGATAACGGCCAACCGTTTCTTCTCTCTCGCAACTACGGAGCAGGGCGCGTGCTCTTCATGACCACGGCCTTATTCTCCGATTGGAATACGCTGCCCAAAACCAACGCCTTTTTGTTGTGCGACCGTTTAACGCGCTCCTTGATTCGCGAAACATTGCCGCAAGTGAATTTTGGCGGAGTCGATCGAATCACGCTCGCGGCGCCGGCGCGGTTGTCGTCGTCGGGAGTGTATGTCTTACGTCCGCAAGACGCACAACGGCATCCACTCGCACTCAACCAAGTGGCCGACAATCAATACGAAATTCTATTGGAGTCGCCCGACGTGCGCGGCGTTTATCGTGTGCTGGCGAGGACGGAGAACGACGCGTCGAAACCCATGGCCGCTGAAACGTAAACGCCCACCGAAAAAGCTACCTCTGGGAAAACGTCCGCTTGGGAAATGGCGGTGGCGGTTAATGGTCCTCAAGAGGAGTCGTCGCTCAAATATGTGGGTCCTGAAGATCTCGCCTGGTTGGCTGCATCGTCGGTGCGGTGGGTGAAGAAGGGCGAGCCGATTCGTTTGCAAACCAGCAATGAGCAAGCGAGCGTTTGGCGGTGGTTGGCCTTGGCGGTGCTGCTCGTTTTGCTGGCGGAAATGGCCAGCGCCGTCCATGGGGACGCCCTACCGCTTCGCGTCCGTTGGTTCCGGCAAACAGGCGGACCACAGCCATGAAACGCATCGGCATGAACATTGTCGGCTGGCTGCTGAATATTTCAGACTGGTCGCATGTGGATCGGATCGCGGGGCCGGTTTTGGTTTCGCCGCTCTTGCAGCAGCGCTCCAGTTGGTTCTGGCTGTTGCTGGCCTTTTTGGCCTTAGCCGGAATTGTGTACGCATACTATTTTTTATCGACGGCGCGAGCCTCACGGCGCATGCGGCTGCTCATGGCGACCTTGCGTTTCGCGGCGCTCGCGCTGTTGTTGTTGACGTTGTTCGATCCTCGCTTGCGGCTGGTTCGATCGAGGTCGTATCGGCCGAAAGTGTTGGTCGTGTTCGACGACACACAAAGCATGACCGCCGCCGATAACGTCAACCGCGCCCGAGCCGAGAGGTTGGCGGCGAAATATCAGTTGGCGTCCATTTCTGAAGTGGAAAATCGCACACGCCTCCAATGGCTGCACGCCCTGATTCGCGGCGGCGGGTTCCAAAACGGCGGGTCCAATCGCGAAGGGTTCCAGAGCATCGTGGCTAGGCTTCAAGAGCGAAAGGATTGCGACCTGGAGTTTTTCCGCATTAGCGCCGATGGCGTCGAACCACTCGAACAAGAACGTGCGTCGCCCGCCAACGCTGCGACGATCGATCTGGCAGATCTTGCCGCACGTCTGACAGGCGCCGCGCGCCCCACCGATCTCAACGCCGCGTTGCGAAAACTGGCGGCTCTGCGCCGCGGCGCGCCGGTGGCGGCGGTAATCATGTTCAGCGATTTCGCCCACAACGCCGGCGATTCACCCATCGCGAGAAGCACCGGCGGCGTTTCGGCGGCGGAATCGCTGGCGGCGCCGATCTCGACCATCGGCCTGGGAGAAGCGGCCTCGCGAGATATTTCCGTGCAACTGCTGAGCGACGCCCGCTGGAAACGCGGCGAAGAGACGTTTGTGGTCGCAAAAGTGCGCCAACAAGGTTTCGACGGGCAGTCGATTCGCTTGACCATTCGTGGTGAAGAACGAGTGACAGGCGACAGCGGCGGTAACGTCAATAGCAACCAAGGGTCGTCAGTTCGATTGCGAATTGGCGAGAAAAACGTTTCCTTAAACGGCGCCGAAACGTATGTTGAATTTCCGTTCACGCCGCGCGTCGCGGGCGCGTTTTCCATCATCGCGGAAACCGAGGTGCTGGCCGGAGAACAGCAGCGCGAGAACAATCGCGTCAGCCAGGAAATCACCATCATCGACGACTACCTGAGGTTGCTGTATCTGGCCGAGCAGCCGAGTTGGGAATGGCGGTTTGTCAAGGAAGTGTTCCATCGCGACGTGCTCGTGGGCGTCGACGGCTTTCGCACCTTTCTCGATACTTCCAGCCCCCGCGTGCGAGAAGAGAATTCGTTTTTTCTTCCAGCGTTTCCGCCAGCTCGGCGAGACTTTTTCAATGCCGATGTGATCTTTCTCGGCGAGATGCCCCCAGCCCGGTTGGACGACCGCTTTCTCGGTATGTTGCGCGAATACGTGGGCGTGTTTGGCGGCGGCTTGGTCGTGATTGCCGGACCCCGCCACGGCGCGGCCGGTTTGAAACCGTTGGCCGATTTGTTGCCGGTCGTACTCAACGACGACCCGCCGGTGTTCGACGTAAAGGAGTTCACGCCGCGTCTCACGGCGGAGGCGGAGCGTTACCCGTTCATGCGGCTGCATGAAAATGAAACGGAGAACCGCGAGGCGTGGCAAGCGTTGCGGCGTCTCTCTTGGCGCCAGCCGGTGGCGCAACTCCACGAACGCGCCGACGCCCTGCTCGAACATCCTGAAAAAACATGCGCCGATGGCGTCACGCCGCAGCCCTTGATTGCCATTCGCCGCTACGGCAACGGCGAGGTGGTTTTTATGGCGGCTGATGAAATGTGGCGGCTGCGAAGACTGCACGGCGATAAATTCTACCGCAAGTTTTGGTCGCAATTGATTTATCGTCTGGGCATGAGCCACCCGCTGGGCGCCGGCAAGCGATTCGTGCTCAGCGCCGACCGCCGGCGTTACCGCTCCGGCGAGCAGGCAGTGCTCCGCATCGATGCCTATGATCTTGAATATCGGCCGTTGCGAGCGGAAGATTGGCCTTCGCTGGAAGTCACCCTGTTCGTCGCTGGAGAAACGACTGCATCGTTCAAGGCCATTCCCGTGGCGGAAGGCCGCTATGAGGTGCAAACGCCGCTCGCCGCCGCCGGCGAGTATGTGGCGAGGGTGCA
Organism: Planctomycetota bacterium; assembly: GCA_024276655.1. Classification (GTDB taxonomy): domain Bacteria; phylum Planctomycetota; class Planctomycetia; order Pirellulales; family Pirellulaceae; genus SZUA-33. Next base: position 23,707 of record JAJRWU010000198.1, on the reverse strand, counting down.
AGATCCGCTCGCCGAGCAAGCTCATGAAGTGCGTTTCGACGTGGTGGAATCCGACATCGAAATGCGTCGGCTGGCGCGCGATGAACGTCTTCAAAAAGCGATTGCGGCGCAGACCGGCGGGAAGTCGTACGATCTGCTGAGCGTCGACAAAATGATCACCGACCTCACGATTTCGCCTCAAAAAGAAACGCAAACCCGTCTGCACCGCCTTTGGAGTACGCCGCTTTGGTTTATGCTGGTGGTGGGGGCGTTGTTCAGTGAATGGACCTTGCGGAAATTGAGCCACTTGAAATGAATAGTCTTCGCACTTGGCGCTCCAAGCTACACGCGCTCGCCCGCCGGCGCGCCGCGCTGCGCTGGTGCGAGGCCTTGGCGTTGGCCGCCGCGGTGCTGCTGGCTTGTTCGCTGCTGGTGTTCGCGGCCGACTTCCTCTTTCGGGCAAATCTGGTGCAACGCACGATTTTGCTCGCCGCCACGCTGACCGCAACCGGCTTCTGCTGGTGGAAGTGGTCGGCCCCGCTGCTCGCCATTCACGAGACGCCCCACTCCTTGGCGCTCTCGGTGAATGAACAACATGGTTCGCGAACCGACCTCGTAGCCGCCTTGCAGTTCGAGGAGCATTTCGCCCCGGCGTGGGGTTCGGTCGTATTACAACAGGCGCTCGTGCGGCGCGTGGCCGCCTTGGGCAGGCGCGCCGTGCTGCCGCTCAATTTCAATATGCAGTCCGTTTTGGCGCCGAGCGCCGCGGCGCTGGCCGCTCTGTTAGTTTGGTGCGGTTTGATCATCGCGGCGCCGAACCACTGCCAGGTGTTCCTGCAACGCATGATGTTTTTTCCGGTCGACTATCCCACCAAAACCCTGCTGCTGGAGGTGGTGGTCTTATCGGGCGGCAGTGTATCGGGCGGCAGCGTATCGGACAACAGCATTTCGGACGCTGCAATGGGTCGTGTCGTCAGTCGCATGATGGCCGAGGGCGTCGTCCAGCATGAGTCGGCGCGTTGTCTGGAAGGCGCGCCCGTCACGATTTGGGTGCGTTGTGCGGGTTAACCGCCCGCCAGCGTAACGCTCAACGTCTTGGAAGAAAAAACAGGCCAACGGCGAGTCATTGAGGCCATCGCGGCGCCGGCGTTCAAACTGCATAAGCCGTCTACCGGCGGAACGTCTTCGGTAGCTTCGCCCGACGAGCATTGGGGCCGGACAACCGCCTACCAAGCGGTGCTGGAACAAGTGTTGGAGCCTCTGCAATGGGAGATTGCGGCGGGCGACGCGCGGGCCGGTCCGTTTCTATTGGAAATTTCGCCGCCGCCGGCCATAGAAATAGAATGGCTCGCCGAGCCGCCCGCCTATGCGGCGGGCGCCACGGCGGCAGTGGTTCGGCGGGCGGCGCGCCGGCTGGAAGTTCTACCCGGTTCGGCGGTGGCGGTGCGTGTGGTCTGTAAGAATGAGAAGCCGTTAAAAAAAGTAACGCTTGTTTTGAAAACGGCGGCGGCGTCGGTTCAAGTCGAGATGCTTCCGAAAAACGAGGCTCGAACCGTTTGGGAAACCGCCGCGCATCCACTCTTGAAAAACATCGCACGGGAAACGCAGTTGACGTGGCGCATTGTCGACCACGAAGGCATTGCGCCGCAGTCGGCGGTAACGGCGGTCGTGGCCATGATCGCCGACCGGGCGCCCAGCGTGTTGGCGGCTTCCAACTCCGCGCTGGTGCATCCGTTGGCGCGACCGGCGATCATGTACGAATTGCGAGACGACTTTGGCGTCGCTTCGGCGGAGGTGCGTGTTTCGATTGATCGAGCGGGGGAAATACGCCGGCTGATATTTCCATTGCAAGAGCAAGACACCGGCGCGGCGTTTCCCATTACGGCGTTTCCAATAACGGCGGCGAGCCTGCCGTATCGCGGCCGCTGGTCGCTCGATTTGAAACCGCTCGATGTGCAAATAGGCGATGAAATACAATTGCGCGTCGTGGCGATCGACAACCGCGGCGCGGCCGCCGGCCAAGCAGGCGAAAGCCCGCCGGTCAAATGGCGCGTGGCGGATCGGGAAGAGGTGCTCCGATCGATTCTCCAAGCCGACGCCGCCACGGAAAAAACGCTCTTGGAGTTGATCGACCTACAACGCTCTCGGCTCAATAAGGCCAACGCGCCATGACCAAAACACTCGTTTTCGGCCAGCTCTTCAATGTGTTCCTTTTGGGGATCGCCTGGGCCGCTCCCGGTATGCAAAGCCCTTGCCCGGCGCAATTGCCAGAGCCTTCGTCGCAACAAAACAGGGGGCAAGCAACAGCGGCGCGCGAAGAGGAGAAGTCGGTGCGCGTGGCGCGGACGTTGCTCACCGATGTTGTCGGCGCGCAACTGAACCAACTCCAAGACAACCAACTTCAAGACACGCAAATCTACGCCGACTTGGAGCAACTCCAACAGCGTCTGAGCGAGCTTTCCAAGCAGCAGTTTGTCGCCGTGGCCACCCTGATTCAAGCCGCCGAAAAGGCGCCCGCCCGCCAGAGCGGCCAAGCCTGGGCCGCCGTTCGGGAGGAGGTCCGTCGGATCGTTTTACAACTCGTGATCGAGCGGCGGAAAGTGCTGGATCGCTTGCAATTGAGCCACTGGGCCGACGACGCCCGCCGGCTGATCGAACTTCAAACCGCTGCCCAAAAGCTGGCCCAACAACCATCCCCAGACGAAGCCCAACTGCTGGAAGCGATACAATCGCAGCAGTTCGTGGGGAAGTTGTATCGTGAGTTCGATACCGCCTTGGGCGAAGCGATTGCCTGGGGTGAGCCGAGCAGTCGGGTGGCGGAAATGGCCCGCCGTCTGCTGCGGGCCGCCGAAACAGGCCAACATTTGCGCGCCGCCGAACAATCGCTACGGACCGGCAACCGACCTTCGGCGCTGGTCGAACAAGACAACGTACTTCGCACCATGCGCACGCTGTTGCCGATGCTGCGCGGCGCCACGGAAAAGGCCGACCCTTCGCTCACGCTGGCCTTGCAGTTACTGGCCGATATTCGCCGTCGGCAGCAGTCGCTCAGCGAGGCCACCACCAAAATCATCACGACCGCCGAGAGTCCCGAAAAGGAAGCCTCGCTTTCACAACTCGTGGCTCGCCAGCAACAGGTGCATGAACAGCTTGGCCGTCTGTTGGAATATGTGAACGCCTGGCCCGAGATGGCGGCGCTGGCGGAAGCCTCCCGCGCAACAGCGTTTCTCGCCATTGACAAACTCTTCCAGCAAGATCGTTCGGCGGCGGCGGAGCAGGAAAAACTGCAATCGCAACTGGAGCAACTTCGTCAGGCTTTGCAGCGCGAGTTTCAGCGGCAATCGTCCGACCGCAGCGCCGACGAACTGGCTGCCGAAGTCGAAGGCCTTTCACGCACCTTGGCGCAACTGAAAACGGCGGCGGCGGCGCAAGAGGCCGTCGCACCGAGTCTTGAAACCGATCTAACCGCAGCGCGAAAAAAACAAGCCGCCGTCGGCCGGCAGGTGAAGCAATTGCCGCAAGATCATCGTTATGCTTCCGCACGCCGGCGCGTGGCCAGCGCCGAGCGTGCGCTGCGGGCGGCGAGGTTGATGAACGACAATGAAGCTCGCGCCGCGGTGGACGCCGCCAGCGGGGAGTTGCAGCAGGCAGTCTCTGAAGCGGCGGCGGAACTGGCCGACGTGCGGCGTCGCCACAAAGCGATTGAAGTGGGAGAACTGGCCCGCGCCGCCGAAGCGCTGGAGCGAGCCGCCGCCGCCGAAGGACGTCTCGCCGAACAGCTCGCCGAACAACGCTCGGGCGCCTCAAAACAAAACGCGGCGTTGGCGGAGGAACATCAAAAGGCGAGGGAAACCGTCACACGAGTCGCGGCGGGCATTCAAAAGACAGCGCCCCAAGCCTCGCAAGCATTGCAGACACTCCAGCCCGAGTTTGCGCAAATTGCCGAGCGTCTTCTTACCGAAACGCCGCCGAACGCGGAACGCTCCGCCGCGTCGGAACAGGCCCAGCGATTACAAAAAGCGTTAACGCAAGCCGCCGCCGACGTCCGCCGGGCCGGCGCCCAATCGGCGGAGGAGCTGGCGCAACTCGCCAACGCGCAGCTCGAACCTTTGACACAAGCACGCCGGCAAATGCAGCAAGTCGCGACTGCTGCGCCGCAAGCAGCCATGCAGGCCGCAGCGCAGACGCAAGAAGCCTTGGCGGCGGCGCAAAAGGCTCGCCAGGCCAAACTGGCGGCGGCCGGATATTCTGAAGCCGCGCGGTTGGCGCGGCTTGTCGAACAGTTGGGCGAAGCCCAGCGGCAGCACGAGTATGTGGCGGCGTTGGCCGAGCGTTTGGCGAAAGGGCGAGGCGATTCTTCCTGGTCGGTCGCGAATGAGCAGGCGAAAATCACGGAGTTCGCCCAAACACTCGCCCAGAACGCCGAACCGAAATTGCAACCCATGCTCGCCGCCGCTGCTGCTGCGTCGACCCAAGCCGCGCAAGCCGACCTCAAAAACGATGCGGCGGCCGGCCGTGTTGCGAGAAAGGAAGTTCAAGAGTTGCTTGCCGCCGCCCAGCGCCAGGCGGAAACCATGCAAAATGCAGCGTTGGCGGCGGCGCCAGAACCGCCCGGTTCTGTCGAAGCTACGAATGCGGCGGCGGCTTTGGAAGAAGCGTTACAAAACCTAGCGTCGGCGGTGGGCCAACAAGCCGCAGCCGCGAGGGGAGCGGCGAAGCGGGCGGCGGCGGTCGATCCGCAAGCCGCGCAGGCGCTGCGGCACATTGCGGCAGATGCAACGACGGCCGAACCATTAGCCTCGAATCAACTTCTCGCTCAAGCCGCCGCGCAGCGCGTCTCGACGGGCGTCGAACGCGCGTTGGCCAGTATTTCGACGCGCGAACAGCTAGTGCGGCGCGACGCCGAAATCGCCCAACGGATGGCTCAGCTAATGCGCGGCCAACAGAAAACCCGCGATGAAATCGCCCAACAGGCGGCAATTCTTGATCAACCGGCCGCTGAGAATCAGGACGACGTAAACGAAAAAACGCAAACACAACAACTGCAACAGGCAGCGAAATCGCTCGACGCCGCCATGCGGGAGTTTGCCGAAAGCCAGGTCGAAACCGGCGAAGGCGCCGTTGCTATTTCGGGACAGGAAGATGTCGCGAATCAAGAGTTGCTGGCGGGCCTCCGCGCCGCTTCCCAATTGGCTGGCGACGCCCGTTCGGAGCCCGACGCCGCCATGACGGGGGAGTCGTCCGAGGGGGAATCCGACGGCGGCGAACCCTCTTCTCCGACCGAAGCTACCGCTGAAAACGCACCCGCGAACGAAAGCGGCGAATCGAAATCGCCCGCTGGCGATGAGCCGGGCGAAATGCGGCCCGCCTCGAAAGGCGCCGACCCCGCCAGCGCGAAAGCGGGGCAGGTCGATAACGACCTGGACGCCAAATTCGTGCCTAGCTCCCCTGAAGAGACGGCTCGCCAAATCGCGGGTGATCAAGCCGCGAAGGTCGCCGCGGCAATGAAAGGCCAAGCCGGCAAGGACGCCGCTTCCTCCAAAACCGGCGAAGCGGCGGAAGGCGATAACATCAGTTCGTTGAAATCGGGCCCGCAGCAGCGCACCGAGCGCGCCTCCGGCGACGCCTCCACCGGCCGCGAATTGCAGGACACTCCGCCCGACGACGACTTCACCGGCGTATCCTCACGAGACGCCGCGTCGAACAGTGCAAAACTTCAGCGCGGAGGAAAACGCTTCGCCGAACCGGCTTGGTTCGCCAAGTTGCCGCCTTCACTGCGCGAAGCGATTCGAGCCAAGTCCCGCTCGGCGGCGCCGCGCTCGTATGAACTTCGCCTCAAGCGATATTTCCAAAGCAACGAGTGAGTCGCGCGGCGCCTTATTGCAAGCGGCCCCGACCTTCCAGCGGCCAAATTTCCTCCAGGCGATCGCCTCGGAAACAATAGAAGGCGTCGTGCAAGACGGACGTCAGGTCGCTGTAACCGGGTACGATTTCCACTCGGTCGCTGATTTTGAGCTGTTGCGCCTGTCCGTGAAGTTCGAGTTGGCCGTGCTCCGCCGAAAGCGGCCCCACCCTGATATCGTCGCGGCGATGGACAAACGGCGCGTGAATTTCCTGGTTGATCGATTTTCTTCCGGCGTCGATCACGGCATGCTCCGCGCCGTGCCGCGTGACAATCTGCGTGAGCACGGTCATGGCGAGTTGGTGGTCGGCCACCTGGCAGACCTGCTGGTAGAAGGCGTCCATGAAAACGCCGCCGCCGGCCTGGATTTCGTTAATATCAGGATGCGCGCCGGCAATGCGATACGAACCGGTGCCGCCGCAGGAAACGATCGGCGCGGCGATGCCGTTTTGCGCCCACAGCTTTTTGACATCGCCCAGCAGCGAGAGTGCGGCGTTGATTTCAGCCGCTTTTTGGGTGGGGTCTTCGATGGTTAGCAGATGGCCTTCGTAGCCCATCATGCCGGCAAGCTCCAAGCCGGGAAGTCGCTGTATGGCTTGCGCCATTTCGAGCGCGGCGTGGTCTGGCGAAACGCCGACGCGCTGCAAGCCGATGTTTATTTCGACGATCACGCGGAGTTTCAAACCGGCTTCCCGCATCGCTTCGCTGGCTTGGCGGGCCTGGTCTAAATGGTCGATGCAAACGATAGGATCGCAAATGCGGCGCAGCGCGACGAGCCGCTCCATTTTCCGCCGGCCGACGATCAAGTTCGCGATCAGAATATCTTCCACGCCGCCGGCGGCCAGCACTTCGGCTTCTCCCAACTTGGCGCACGTGGCCCCGATGGCGCCGGCCGCCATCAGCCGCTGGGCCACAATCGGCGATTTATGGCATTTGGAATGCGGCCGCCAGTCGACGTCGCACTGGCGAAAATAGTTCGCCATCACCGCGACGTTCGCCTCGAAGGCGTCGAGGTCGATACACAAGAGCGGCGTATCGCACTCGCTCTTCAAGGTTCCCAAGGCAGGACGTTCCGACATAATGGCTCCGTGCAAAGGCCGCTCGCAAGCGGATCAAGTGGTCAAACCGAACAGGGCAAGATGTAGATTGTAGTGGCTTTCCAATTACTTTCATCGTGAGCCTCGAAATTTCTTCGCCGAATCAGGCGAGCGGCTCGTTGGTGCGGCGCTGGTAGACGAGAAATTGGAAGTCGTGCATGTTGCGTTCGTCTTGCGAGTGCTGTTCTTGTTCGACGAGGCGCCACCGGGCGGCGTCGAATTCGGGGAAGGCGGCGTCGCCCTCCGTTTCCGCCTCGACCAGCGTGATGTACAAACGGTCGGCATGCGGCAGCGCCTCCCGATAAATTTCCCCACCGCCGACGACAAACACTTCATCGTCGCCTTGCGTTATTTCGAGTGCTTCGGCCAGCGAATGCACCACTTCGGCGTGTGCGGCGTGGTAATTCGTATCTCGCGAAATGGCGATCATTCTTCGGCCAGGAAGCGGCCGTCCGATCGATTCATAGGTTTTTCGGCCCATGACGATGGCGTGGTTCATGGTCAGACGTTTGAAGCGTCGCAAATCTGCCGAGAGGCGCCAAGGCAATTCGCCCTTTCGACCGATCACGCGGTTTCTGTCGTAGGCCACAATAATCGAAAGCATTTGCTGTTACACCGCCGCCGCCTGTTACACTGCCGCCTGTTACACCGCCGCCTGCTATACCGCCACCGGCGCCGAGATACGAGGATGCGGGTCGTAGTTTTCCAGGATGAAATCGTCGTATTGGAAATCAAAAATCGAGTCGACCTGGCGGCCGATGCGCATCGTCGGCAGCGGACGCGGCGTTCTGCTGAGTTGCAAGGCGGCTTGCTCCTGGTGGTTATTGTACAGGTGAACATCGCCAAAGGTGTGTACGAATTCTCCTGGCCGCAGCCCCGCCACATGCGCCACCATGATGGTCAAGAGCGCGTACGAGGCAATATTAAACGGCACGCCTAGAAAAACATCGGCGCTGCGCTGGTACAACTGGCAGGAAAGGGCGCCATCGGCCACATAAAACTGAAACAATAAGTGGCAGGGCGGCAGCGCCATGCGAGGCACATCGGCCACGTTCCAAGCACTGACAATCAAACGCCGCGAATCAGGATTCTGCTGAATTTGGTCCATAACTTGTTGGATCTGATCAATTTTTCCGCCATCGCCGTCCGGCCAATTACGCCATTGATGTCCATACACCGGGCCCAACTCCCCTTGTGCGTCGGCCCATTGATCCCAGATGCGCACGCCGTTCTGTTTTAGGTAGGCGATGTTGGTATCGCCGCGAAGGAACCAGAGCAGCTCGTAAATGATCGACTTCAGGTGGAGCTTTTTGGTCGTCAGGAGCGGGAAGCCAGCGGCCAAGTCGTAGCGGCATTGCCGACCAAAAAGGCTCCGCACGCCGGTGCCGGTGCGATCGGGTTTTTCGACGCCGTCGTTAAGGATTTCAGTGAGTAGGTCTAAATATTGTTGCATGGATAGCTTCTAAAAGGCGTTCTTCAATATCGATAATAAGTCTTCCTGGCTGGGCGGGCGAGGGTTGATGCTCATCAGCCGCTTCACCGCAAACGCTTTTTCCGCGAATTCGGGAAGCTGTTCTTGCGTGGCGCCTAACTCGCGCAGCCGCTGAGGGATGCCAATCTGCTGTTTGAGCGCGGCCACTGCGATAATCGCCCCCGCCGCCGCTTTCGCTTCGTCCAACGGAGTGACGTTGCAGCCCAGCAAAGCCGCGATACGAGCAAACTTGGCTTGCCGCGCCGGCAAGTTGAACTGCATCACGTACGGTAACAGCAGGCCGTTGCCATCGCCGTGCGAACAATGCACCGCCGCGCCCAGCGGATATTCCAAAGCATGCACCAACGCCACGCCGCAGTTGGAAAAGGCCATGCCCGCCAAGCTGGCGGCGAGCGCCATGTCGTGGCGTGCAGACCGGTTTTCCGGCTCTTGCACGGCAATTGCCAAACTCCGCCCGATCAAGGAAATCGCTTTTTCGGCCAGACAATCGCCCAGCGGATGGCTGCCTTCATACGCCAAGGCTTCGGCTTCCGAGGTATCGAGATGCGAGAAGTCGACCGCCGTGTAGGCTTCAATGGCGTGGGTGAGGGCGTCGATGCCGCTCGCCGCCGTGACGCGCGGCGGGCAACTGAGCGTCAAATCAGGATCAACAATCGCCAGGCTTGGCCGCAGAAACCGGCTGAGCGTGCTGACTTTCATGGCGTTGGCCGCGTCGGTCAGCACGGCGGCGTGCGAAACTTCGCTGCCGGTGCCGGCCGTTGTGGGAACGGCAACCAACGGCAGAATTGGTCCTGGAATGCGGTCAAAACCGAAATAGTCTTGCGGCGCTCCTCCGTGCCGCACTAGCAGCGCCGTGATTTTTGCCAAATCGATGTTGCTGCCCCCGCCCAACGCAATGATGGCGTCGGGCTTTGCCTCCCGTGCAAAATCCACGGCACGCTCAGCCGTTGTGAGCGACGGTTCGGCTTCTCCGCCATCGAAAACGACCACCTCGCGCCCACTGCGGCGCAGCGGCGCGGTGGCTTGTTCGACAATTCCGGCGTCACGCAGGACAGGGTCGGTCACGATCAAGAGCCGCTGAAAACCGGCGCGTGTCGCCCAATTGCCCAATTGCCCAATGGCGCCGGGTCCGAAGTGAAATTCGGGCGTGGTTTGAAAACACCAACTGGTTCGCAAGGCCATCGTAACTATTTTCCCATCAGTTCTTGAATGAGCGTGGCGACGTTCGCCGGGTCGTCGAGCTTTCTCAATTGATCGATGCGCGCCTGCTTGATCTCCAGCTTTTGCAGGTGCCCTACAATGCTCTGCCAGTGTTTTTCTCGCTTCTTGCCTTCCGACAGATAAAGCTCCGTGACCAATTCCTGTACGCGTTGCAAGGAGATGGCGTCGCGGTTCTTGTAGTAATTCTTGATGACGCGTTCTTGGTATCGAGAGTGATTGGCCATGGCTGGGCTCCAAAACGGTAAACGATACGAGGGATGTTCGGGTTGGTGAAACAAGACGTTTGGCAAAATCTAACGCCTTGTTCGCCCTGCATCGTCTTGAACAACGCGTCGACTTTCGACTTTTGGCGAAATCGTCCAACAATTCCCTGGCGTCTTCAAAAACGCCGCCAATGGTGGGGTGATGACGACGGCAATCGGTTCGTTCGCCGGGAAATTGCTGATTCCGGGAAAAATGGGGTCTCCCCGAAAGCGGGCCGCCTATCCATAATGTAGCAGTGAAACGCAAGTGAGTTCAGACCACCCGACCAAATCATGCAATGAATCAACCAATAATGCGGCGGGGGCGCGACGCCCCTGGCAACAGTCGGTCGCCATTGCCTAATTTCTAATCTCTCGAACTTTGCAAAGGTCAACAACGTGAAAATTGCCGTAGTAGGCGCTGGCTATGTCGGCTTGGTAACCGGAACGTGTTTTTCGGAGAGTGGCAACGAGGTGCGTTGTATCGATATCGACGAAGCCAAAATTGAGCGGCTCAACCGGGGCGACATGCCGATTTACGAGCCGGGGCTGGAAGAGATTGTCGAACGAAATATTGAAGCGGGGCGGTTGTCGTTCACGACCGATGTCGCCTCCGCCGTAGCCGACGCAAAACTCGTGTTTTTGGCGGTGGGCACGCCTCCCGCCGACGATGGCTCAGCCGACCTCACCGCCCTCTGGGCGGTGGTTCGCTCGGTCGCTCCGCATCTGAACGAGCAGGCGGTGGTTGTCATCAAGAGCACGGTGCCGGTCGGCACGAACGCGAAAGCGCTGGCTTTGTTCCAGGAAATACTGGGTAGAACGGTCGATGTGGCCAGCAATCCTGAGTTCCTCAAAGAAGGCGCCGCGGTGAACGACTGCATGTTTCCCGACCGCGTGGTGGTGGGCGTGCGTCGTGCGGAAGCGAGCGATGTGCTGCGGCAGCTTTACGAGCCGTTTTTACGCACGGGCAAGCCGTTTTTGGTGATGTCGCCCGAGAGCGCCGAAATGGCCAAATACGCCGCCAATGCGATGCTCTCCACCAAAATCAGCTTTATCAACGAAACCGCCAATCTCTGTGAATTGCTGGGCGCCGATATTAACGATGTTCGCTCCGGCATGGGCCACGATAGCCGCATCGGCTTCGCCTTTCTCTTTCCGGGCGTGGGTTACGGCGGGAGCTGTTTTCCCAAGGACGTTCGCGCCCTTTCGAGTTTGGCGGTGCGGCATGGCATGAAACCGAGAATCCTGGACGCCGTCGATAAAGTCAATCAACACCAAAAACGCGTGTTGATAAAAAAAATGGAAGCGCATTTCGGCGCCGGCCTACAACAGAAAACCATCGCGATTTGGGGCCTGGCCTTCAAACCCCGAACCGACGACATCCGAGAAGCGCCAGCCTTGGTGCTGATCGACTGGCTGTTGGAGCAAGGCGCCCGCGTGCGAGTTTATGATCCCGAAGCGCTGGACAACGTAAGGGCGATGTACGGCGATAAAATCGAATACGGCGAGCGCCCGCTCGAAACACTCAACGACGCCGACGCACTCGCGATTTGCACCGAATGGGACGCCTTCCGCCAACCCGATTTCGCCGAAATGCGCAACCGAATGGCGGCGCCGGTTGTGTTTGACGGCCGCAATTTGTACAAACGGGATCGCCTTGCCGAGGCAGGCTTCACCTACTTCTCGATCGGCCGGGCGACCGTTATTCCCGAGTCGAATGACAAGTAAAACAATCCAACTACTTTTTTCCGCGGAATGTTGTCGATGACCAAACCCCTGAATCCCTACAGCAGCCATGTCACGCAGCCCAAGAGCCAAGGCGCCTCGCAAGCCATGTTGTTCGGAACCGGCCTCACCGAAGACGACATGAACAAGGCGCAGGTCGGCATTGCCAGCATGTGGTATGAGGGCAATACCTGCAACATGCACCTCAACCAACTGGCCGATAAAGTCAAGGAAGGCGTGACCGCCGCCGGGCTGGTCGGCATGCGGTTCAACACGATTGGCGTCAGCGACGGCATTTCCATGGGCACCGATGGCATGAGCTATTCGCTGCAATCGCGAGATTTAATCGCCGATAGCATCGAAACCATCATGGGCGGCCAGTGGTACGATGGCCTCGTCGCGCTTCCCGGTTGCGATAAAAACATGCCCGGCTGCCTGATCGCGATGGGGCGGCTGAATCGCCCGGCGCTGATGGTCTACGGCGGCACGATTCGCGCCGGAAAGCTGCAAGACGAAAAACTCGACATCGTCTCCGCGTTCCAATGTTATGGACAGTACCTGGCCGGTGATATCGACGAAAAAACACGCCAGGAAATCGTCAAACGCTCATGCCCCGGCGCCGGCGCCTGCGGTGGAATGTACACCGCCAATACGATGGCCTCCGCTATTGAGGCGATGGGCATGTCGCTGCCCTACAGCGCCTCGATTCCGGCCGAAGACCCCGACAAACTCGACGAATGCCTGCGCTCCGGCCAAGCCATTTTGAACTTACTCAAAAAAGACATCAAACCTCGTGATATCATGACCCGCGCTGCTTTCGAGAACGCCATGGTGGTGGTGATTGCCCTGGGCGGCTCCACTAACGCCGTGCTGCATTTGATCGCCATGGCCCGCGCGGTGGATGTGCCCCTCACGATCGATGATTTTCAACGCGCGAGCGATCGCACGCCTTATCTTTCCGACCTCAAGCCCAGCGGCCGCTTCGTGCAGGAAGATCTGCACAGCGTCGGCGGAACGCCCGCCGTGATGAAATACCTGCTCCAGCAAGACATGCTCGACGGAAGCTGCCTCACCGTGACGGGCAAAACGCTGGCCGAAAACCTACAAGACCTGCCCGGTTTGCAGGAAGGGCAGACGATTGTACGAACCGTCGAGAAGCCAATCAAAGCCACCGGCCACATTCAGATTTTGAAGGGCAACTTGGCGCCCGAAGGCGCTGTCGCCAAAATCACCGGTAAGGAAGGGCTCGTATTCAGCGGTTCGGCCCACGTGTTTGATTCTGAGGAAGAGATGCTCGCGGCGCTCGAACGAAAAGAAATCAAAAAGCGAGATGTCATCATCATCCGCTACGAAGGCCCCAAGGGCGGACCGGGAATGCCGGAAATGCTCACCCCGACCTCCGCGATTATGGGGGCCGGTTTGGGCGCCGACGTGGCCCTAATCACCGATGGCCGCTTCTCCGGCGGCTCGCACGGTTTCATTGTGGGCCACGTGACGCCGGAAGCACAGGACGGCGGCCCGATTGCGTTAGTCGAAAATGGCGACGCCATCACGCTCGACGCGGAAAACAATCGAATCGATGTTGCTATCACCGACGAACAACTCGCCGAGCGACGGGAGAAATGGTCGGCCCCGCCTCTCAAGGCCACGCGCGGCACGCTCTACAAATACATCAAGAACGTGAAATCGGCGTCCGAAGGTTGCGTGACCGACGAGTAATCTGGTGCAATGGTCGGCTGGTTGCAAGCCGTGGGGGGGGGCGGTCGCCTGCAACCACCATGATTTCGTCACTCCTTTTGGTTGCGAGCATCGGCCGCGCGACGCCTCAGTTCTCGCTTTCCTCGGCGGCCGCGGCTTTTTTGGCCAGAGCGGGAACGGTGCGAAGAAACGCAATCACGTCCGTGATTTGTGATGGGTCGAGGGTTCGTCCCCAGGCTGGCATCAGCACCGACTTGCCAACCGACTCCCCGCCCCGCGAAATAACGGTTTGCAGTTGTTCGTCATTCACGCGTTTCCAGAATGCTTCGTCGGCAAAATTGCGCGGCGGCGGGTCGAGCATCGCCGAATTGAAACCATCTCCTTGCCCTTCGGCGCCATGACAAATTTCGCAATAGTGATCATAAACTTTCTTGCCGCGTGCTTGTGAGGCCGCGACGAAAGATTGTTGATCGTGGCCGATGGCCAACTTCTGCATGACCGATGGCGGCTCAGAGATGGTCGGCGTCTGCTCGTGAGGTCGGCAGCCGCTGAGCAGCGATAGCAGGAGTGCTGCAAACGTCGCGGCGCCCGCTACGTAAAGCGGCCGACGGCGTTGCCTGTTTTTTTCCAGGGCGGAAGGGAGTGGGCTCACTTTTTCACCTGTCCGTTGTTGTTGTCGCCGTTGTTTTTGTCGTCGCCGTTGTTTTTCTTCTGGAACTGAGGGTTTTTCAGGCTCAAAACGAACGCTGTTAGATCCAATATTTCCTGATCGCTCAAGCCCAGGTTCGGCTCAATCGTATCGGGCAGGATGGCCTGCGGGTTTTCCAGCCAGGCGTAAACCCATTCGCCCTTGAGTTTATCGCCGACCCAGGTTCCATGAGGGAATTCGGGCACTTGAGTGGTGAGGCTGGGGCCGACGTCGCCGCCGGTTCCGTTCACCTGATGGCAAGCCATGCAGCCCTTGGCCTGGAATAATGTTTTTCCTCGCCCGGCGTCGGCTTTGTCGCGGTTGCGTTTCCAGGCGGCGCCGAGGTCGCTGTCGACAAACACATTCGCCATGTACTCCGACATCAGCCGCGATTCTTCATCGGGGAAATGAAAAATCGGCATCGCGATGGTGAGCATGCGACGCATCGAGTAGGGTTGGTTTAAGTAGTGATAAAGCCACTCCCGATTCACCCGGTTCCCTTCGTAGGTGAGGTCGCTGGCCAACAGTTCTCCAGAGCTGCGAATCTTATGGCAAGACAAACAACGGTAGTGCCGTTCGAGCTTGCCGAATTCGTCTTTAGGGTCGAATACGGTCTTGGAGCGCCGCGGCGCGTCGAAACGCTTCGAGGGCGCGCCAACCTCGCTCAGACTCATCAGTGCGATGGCCAGGGCTTCGGTATCTTGGTCGGAAGGTTGGAAGTCGGGCATTTTGAGCGGATTCAAAGCGCCAACTTCGTTCAACGCCCAAACGAGCCAGTGGGCTTGCTTGGCCGTGGTTCCGCTGGGCAACGCGAGTTGCTTCTCTAAGACGCCTGCTTTTTTGGCTTGTTCGAGCAGCCAAGCCAATCGTTCGCCTTCGGCGCCATCGGGCAGGGACTGCGAAGCGGAGAACAGCGATTTGGGTCGCAGATTTTCCCAAATCGCGTCGACCGGATCTTCACCCGGGTGCAACTCGAATTTGTGATGCAACGACCGGGGCGATTTCAGTTTCGTGTACAAGAAGTCGGGTGTGGTGCGAGGAACTTTTGCGTCGCCAAAAGTGAGTTGGTGTACCGGTGTGCTGCCGATGAAGGTCAGTTCGGGCGCGTCTCGCTTGGCCGGGCTTCCTTTGAGCTCATGACAGCCGGCGCAGTCCAACTCGGCGAACAGGCGTTTACCGAGCGCAATCTGTTGGGGCGTGCCTGTGGGCAACGCCGGCTCTTCCGCTTCGGCGTCTTGCAGATCGTAGTCGGTCCATTCCTCGATAGCGAACTGCGAGAGGTTGATGGCCTCTTTTTTGCTGAAATGATAGCCCGGCATTTTGGTGTGCGGCAGGAACGAATGTGGGTTTTGAAAGAACGCCACCAGCCATTTCTGGTTGATTTTATTGCCGATTTTCATCAGGCTCGGCCCGATATGGCCGCCGACCGGGTTGTCGGCGTAGTCGAGTTTCGTGACATGGCAAACGATGCATTGCGACTCTCGGTAGATGTCGGCTCCGGTGTCGTAGTCGCCCTTGGGCTGAGGGGCGTTGTCGATTTTGTCGTCGCGGGCGGTCATCAGGAAAGCGGCCAATCCGTCGATCGCGCCGGAGGGCAACGGGTATTGCGGCATCTTGTGCTCAGGCAAGTATTTTCCGGGATCGGCAAGCCACTTGTGCAGCCATTTGCGCGTGACCTTACTGCCGACGGAATCGAGTTGAGGACCAACCTTTTCCGCCGCCAACGTTTCGCCCGTTTTATGACAACCGACGCAGCCAAGTTCGCTGAGCAACTGCCGGCCGCGGTTCAGCACAGGCGCTTGGGGAACTTCTTCGTCGTGGTGACATTGGGTGCAAGTCGATTGAATGAAGTCGCCGGTGAGCAGCGGTTCGTCCCAAAACGGCACGCGACCGTGCGCGGCTTCCTTGTCGGTCGCGCGGCCTTGTCCCTGATGGCAAATCGTGCAGCCGTACCTGTCGGCGGAATGATGCTGAAGAATATCGCCAGGATGCGCGGTCAGCGGCTGCGGCTGGTCTTGCATCGCGGGGTTATCGATTCCCACGTGGCAAGTGATACAGCGATCCACCTTGTCCCATTCCGGCAGAAAGGCTTGACGAATTTCGATCGGGTAATCCGACGCTTTCACCGAGGCGCCCGCAGGCGCGGAGGTTTCGTTCGCCGCCGTCGCCTTCACGGACAAAACATGGGCGAATTCCTGCTGGTGCGTTCGCCATTCGGCCGTGAAGTTCTCCTGGTACGCCGCCAACAGCAGCATTCCAAACGACGCCACGCTGGACAGCAACAGCACAACTTTCAGCCAACCGACGCGGTAGGTTCTTGGTCTATCCATCATTTCCCATTACGCTCAAATTGAATCCGCCGCCTCAATGCACGGGCCAATCGCTATGCGACCAGTAAAACCCCCAGTTCGGTCCGCGATACACGGTTGCGAAATAAGTCAGAATCGCGAACGCGACTAAAAAGCAGGTGAACACGGCCAACGCGCCCATTCTGGTGGAATTGGTTTGTTTCGTCACCGCGAACGACCATCCCATGAAAAGGGCCAGCAGCACCGTTCCAGGATTGACCAAGGTGATCATCAGCTGCGGGATGTTTGGAAACCAGGAGCGCAGCCAACCAAAATTGATCGTAAACGCCAATATTCCCACCACCGAGCAGGTTGTCATCAAGGCCGTCAGCAGGCACACGCGCCGCCCGCGCCGCCCGCTGAACCAGACGCCGCTGTTTTCTTTTTCGCGGTCCAGATACGGCACCAGCATTAAACCCAGCACCACGATCGTGGGAATTCCCACGCCGCCCATGAACGCTGAATAGCTGACCAACTCCTGCAAGCCCAGGAAGTACCACGGCGCCTTGGCCGGGTTTTCCGGCACCGCAGGATTAGCGTGTTCCTTCAAAGGGGCGTCGAAACAATGGGCCAGACAAAGAATGACGAAAAAGGTCATCATGCTCAACGCCGCGATGGCGTAGATCGCATTCGGCCAAGTGGGAACCGTGTGAGCCATCGAGCGGTCGACGGCGGGCGTTCGGCCGCGCACGACCGCCATCAGGCCGTACGTCTTGGCGGAGCCGACCGCACCCGGCGGCGATTCAAGAGCCGCCGCCTGCGCAGCCGCTCCCGGCTCTCCGCTCTCGGCGCTTTGCTGGCCACTTTCATGATCTGTACTTTCCGGCGGCCCGCTTTCCGGGGGTTTGGCCAAACCGCCGTCTTTGCGAATTCGCCAAAAATGCACAACCAGAAAAATGCACATCACCACCGGCAGCACCACAACGTGCAGCACGTAAAAGCGAATCAGCGCTTCTTCGCCAACCTGATTGGCGCCCAGCATGAGCCGCTTGATTAAACCGCCGATGTCGAACCACGACGTAACACCCAAGGCGTCGGTCAATTCCCGGGGCGATTCGGCGATCTCGGAGCCAATCGTGACGGCCCAATACGCGAGTTGGTCCCAGGGCAATAAGTACCCGGTGAAGCTCAACATGAGCGTCAGCACGAACAGAATCATGCCGATCACCCAGTTAAACCGGCGCGGCCCTTTATACGCCGCCGTGTAAAACGCGCGGGCCATGTGCAGAATGACGGCCAACACCATCGCATGCGCCGACCAACGATGAATGTTGCGCATGAAACGCCCAGTCGGAACGATGTAATGGATTTCCTTCATCGAATCGTAGGCCTGAGCGGTCGATGGCTTGTAATAAACCATCAGTGCGACGCCCGTCACGACTAATAGAAAGAACAGCACCAGCGTGATCACGCCCAGTCCGAACGTCGTTCTGACATGCAACGCATGTCGGTTAATACGGGTCGGCAAAATGTGCAGAAACACATTGTTAAAAACCGCCTGCGACGCGGCCCGGTCGGAAGTCGGCCGGCCGTGCCGCACGGCCGATTCGAAAAACTGCTGCGGGGTCGACAAAAGGTTCGTCCAGAGTTCGCGTAACGCGCCGGACGCCACCGCCTGCCCCGCTTCGCCAGGGCGTTGTGAGTCGCTCTCGTTGTGTTGCATCGGTTCGTTCGATTCCGTTGCCATAAAAACAATGGTATAAATTCTCGTCAAGCCGGAGGCTTGTTAGCCATGAGCCGCTGATCGGCACAACTACACTTTCGGCGCAACTACACTTTCAGTCTTACATCGCTTCCTACTTCTTTGTCATGATCGACCACAAGTTGGCCATCGGCGGAAACCGAAAGCTCCAAGTGCAGCAGCGGCTTCGGCGCGGGCCCCTTGGTCACTTTTCCTTCCGTATCGAAGCGGCTGCCGTGGCAAGGGCAAAAAAAGCTGCCGTCCTCTTGCTTCGCCACCACGCAGCCCAAGTGCGTGCATACCGCTGAAATGACATAGAGCCCTTTGTCGTCGGAAAAAACCCATAATCTTTCCTTGGGCTCGGGCGTGATCGAAATGCCTTTGAAGGCGCTCACCGGGCCAAGCTTCACGCGACGGCTCGATTCCGGAAAGGCCCACGGCGCCGGCAGCCGCAAAGCTCCCAATAGCGCTAGGAAAACCGTCGCGATTGCCGACCACGCCGCCGCCAAACCCAAAAAATCGCGACGCTCTTGCGGTTGCTGGAACCTCGGAGTCGATTTCAAATCAGTGCTCATACGCCACTCTCTATCTTCCACGTTGACTGCACATTGATTCGCTCCATCGCGACCGCTCCGACGGGGCACCGCTCGACGCACAAAGCACAGCGAATGCACTTTGTTTCGTCTTTGATAATGGTGGAAAACAGCGAAAGGTCTTCGCCGTCTAACTGCGCGGCCAACGTTTGATCAAACAGCGGGTCGCCCGACAACCGGTCGAGCGAAACCAACTCCAGGCACAACTCAGGACAAACATCGGCGCAGCCGCCGCACAAAATGCATTTATCGGAATCGAAAATTGTGTTCACGCCGCAGTCCAAACAGCGGCAGCCCTCGCACATGGCTTGCGGCGTATCGTAGCCGATTTCGACGATTGCCAGCGGGTCTTTGTTGCGTTGGTCGGGGCTCAGGGTCGGCACGGGCGACCGTTTGAGTTTTTCGTAATCCGGCTCCCGCATGTAATCGGGAATTTCCAAATGCACGAGTTCGATATCTTCGATCAGCCGCTGCTGGCGAACAAACTCAAACACCTTGCGGGCCACCTGCTTGCCGCTGGCGACGGCGTCGATCAGCAGTTTGGGGCCGTAAGCAATATCGCCGGCCATGAATACGTCGTCGGCGGTGGTTCGCATCGTGGCGGCGTCGTAACGGGGCAAGCCGCGCTCGGTGAGCGCAATGTCGGAGGCGTCTTCCAGGAAGGAAACATCGGGGCGTTGGCCGATCGACCAAAGTACGCAATCGGCTTCGATGGTGGTTAAATCGGATTCGTCGAACTTGGGCGAGAAACGGCCTTGCTCATCGAATACCCGTAGGCAGCGCTGAAAAACAATGCCGGTAACACGGCCTTCGGCGTCGCGGAGAATTTCCTTCGGCCCCACGCCATGATGCCGGACGACGCCCTCTTCATCGCCTTCAATGATTTCCAAATCGTCGGCGGGCAACGCTTCCAAACTCTCCAAACTACAAAGATGCACCCGTTCGACGCCCGCCTTGCGCAGCGCCGTGCGGGAAATATCCACTCCGGTTTGACGGGCGACCGTTCGGGCGACGTCGTACGCGACATTGCCGCCGCCAATCACGACCACCTTGCCGGCAACCTCCGTTTGCTTTCCCAAGGCCACGTCGCGCAGAAACTCGATCCCTCCCAAAACGCCTTCGCCCTCTCCGCCCGGTATTGGCGCCGAACGCGAATGTTTCAAGCCAATCGCGATAATCGTGGCTTGATATTGCGAGCGAATCTCGGCCAGCGCGATGTCGACTCCCACCTGGGTGTTGCAAATGAACTCCACGCCCAAGGCGCGAATGAATTCGACTTCAGCTTCGATCAACTCGTTGGGCAGCCGGTATTTGGGAATGCCCACCGCCAGCATGCCGGCCGGCACGGGCTCCATTTCAAAGATCGTGGGGCGAAAACCCATCAGCGCCAAATCATGAGCGGCCGCCAAACCGGCCGGGCCTGAACCGATAATCGCGACTTTTTCACCGGTGGCGCCTTTCGAGACGCCGGCGGGCGTTTGCCCTTTCGAGACGCCGGCGGGCGTTTGCCCTTTCGAGACGCCGGCGGGCGTTTGCCCTTTCGAGACGCCGGCGGGCGTTTGTTGGTCGTCGAGAAACGAGCGGTAGGCGGCCAACTCCTCGCCGCGAGAACTGCGTTTGGATGCATGGGAAAACAGACGGCGAAGCAAACTGAGCGGGTTACCGCTTTTCTTTTCGGTCTGTTCGTCATCCTGTTCGGCGCGTCTGTTTTTCTGCTCGGCGCAGCCGTCAAATTGATCAGCCACGAACCGCTTCAGCGCGCGAATGGAAACCGCTTCGTCCACATCGCCGCGCCGGCAAGCTGCTTCACAGGGCGCCCCGCAAACACGACCACAGATCGAGGCCAGAGGATTCGGCCCGCGGGCAATCAAATAGGCGTCTTCAAACTGCCCGTTTGCTATGGCTCGCACATAACCTCGCGCATCGGTATGCACCGGGCACGCGTCCTGGCATTTGATCTGCTTTTGCCAATACTCCGGCGTGGGAACTTCAACGCGGTACTGCATGAGGAAGCCTACGTGAGAGCGAGGAAAAGCACGCATGACGTCTCGCCGCACGTGCCAAAACGCACGGCGGCGAGAGAAAGCAGAGCAACTGCTAGCGAGGTGGCAACGGCCGTCTACCGCCGACGGCTCAACGAGAAATCCTGCTCCGTTTCGCCGCCTGCGGTTACGGTTACTTCGGCCTTCTTGGAACGCAGCTTTTTGGACTTCGTGTACCACGTTTTCAGCGTGTATTTTCCGGGCGGCACGTTCTTGATCTCATAGACGCCCTCTTTGTCGACCACCGCGAAAAATGGGTTCTGCAAAACAACAATATGCCCTTCCATTTCCGGATGCACATTGCAAAGCAACACAATTTCGCCCAGTTTGCTGAACGTGTAATTCTTTGAAGCGCCCTTTCCCCAAGTGCCGAGGTTGCGAGTGGAATACCCTTTACCCCGAGGCCAAAATACGTTGTGCAGAATGGGGTCGCTGTTCAAGAAACGCACCGTTGTGCCCTTAACAATCGGCAAAACGGCGGGAGTGAACGAAAGTTTGATTTGATCCATCTCGGCCGGATCTTTCGGCGGCGCCCACTCTCCGGGAACCTGTTCAAGATAGACCAGCACATTCTCCGGGCTCCTCACGCCACTGACGGAAATACTGCCCTTGATCACGCCTGTGTCGCCATCGGCAGCCAAGGCCTGGGCCCCAACGGCAATCGCAAGCGCGAAAACGGATACCGGCATTACGTTGCGAATCATGTTCGTTCTCCCATTCAAAAGTTTAGTATATCCGCCCGGATTTTTTTCACCAGGAAACAAGAAGTTGTCGCGTTTGCCCCATTGGATGGCGAACAAGCGCGGTTTCTTCTTGAGCGCGTGCAAAATAAATCAGGACGGCAACCAGGACGACAACGCCGCGCGCATCGCCTACTTCGGGCGAAACGGTGAGTTTTACTGCGAGCGCCTTCCAGCACTCGTCGAAAATGCTCCCTTTCTGCTTCTGATGGAGTCTTTGGTTTATAAGGCCTTTGATGCGGCCGGGCAAGTCCGCTATGCAAGTCCTGAAAGGCGCCGTTGGGGCATTCGCGAAGCCAACTCCTGACTTACATGAAATTGGCCGTCGCGAAGAGCTGGATTGCTTCGTGGTGAAATTGATCGTTCGGCGGCGTCGTTCGGCGGCATTGAGAATCGTTTAGCCAAGTAGGTTCACCGCGAACAGCACGAAGCATGGAATGCAACGATCTCTCCCATCGCATGATCGGCGAACTGAAGAGCGTCAGGATAGAGGACTGCGCGGTCGTCACCAAGGCAGTCTCGCAACAAAGCCGCCGCCGTCAGCAAATGTTTTTAACTGACCAGGTCCAGCCGCTCTCGCTACGCCGCAGCGCCGCGTACGCCTGAACACACAAACCACGAGGTGCGTTCACGGTCTTCGAAGACCGTTGGGGCGTTGCAGGTTTACCAGAAGACGTGCTCCTGTCGCGGGTGACAAAAAGACCGCCAAGCTGGTAAGATGTTGGCCGATCATAAATGCGGCTTGAAAGGGCGCAAACACCCAGTCCTCGAACGAACGCCTGCTTAGCGAAGACCGACCGGCCCTTCATCGCTATGACCTAAGCAGCCCTCATTTACTCGTTCGATTAATCCACCAACAACCGTGAATTGCAGTTTTTGAAAGTCACTCAAGTTACCTTCATTAACCGACCAACGGATGGCGTTTGAAGCCCGTTCCAACCAGACATGTTCATCTAAGCCGTCGTCGGCATCCAGCGGTACAATCTTGACGCCATAGAGTCTTCCGCTATTCCTGCCGATGATCACATCGTCATAAGGGTTCGCAGGTGGGTGCTTAACCATTATCGGCTCATTCAAGAAATCGAAGGCATCGACATTCGGGTCGTTGTCTAGATACCGCACGGCAACAATTCGACCGTTAGTTGCAAGGTCAGGCAACGTGCCGACTGCATCCGGGATATCAATCGGCGACAATCCGGTAACGACCCTGACGCCGTTGACGGTGTTTGCCTTGGATGTCGTCAAATCACACGACTCGACGTCAAACCAACGAGCCGGGAAAACCGGGTCATTTCGTAATTTCGAGTTCATTTAATCTGCCTAAAAGTTGTTTGAATGCCGACCTGAACTTCCTGTCACTAGAGTTCAAGCAGTCATGTTCATTGAAACTATCGACAACAACGACACCCCAGGGACTCTTATTATCGGATGATACGAGCCGCATTGCGAGAATCGAACGAGGGTTTTTCAGTTTTCTTTCTATCCGGCCCCATATGTAGCTATCCGTACAGCTGGTCGCGTTGGCGTAACATTCGACGATGGCAATATTTGCAGCCTGCTCTTCGGTGACGCCAGCGCCGCTTGCATGTCTTGCCCGAATGGTCGGCGGAACATACTCGACACTTGACAGGTCAGGAAGCCGGAAATCAGCATTTTCCTCTCCGTTTCCCTGCCTTCCCGCACCGGCTGCCGAGCACCGAAACCCCTTGCCGGCAACACCCTCAATGTACTGGGCCTCGTCGGGGGCGAGAAACGCCGCCTTTCGGTTTTGCGTCAGGAAGCCCGACCGACGGACCAAAACAAGCCATCCTGACCAGGGCCAGCCTCGCTGCTGCCCGTTCGGCCGGAATAGTCGCCTCAGGCTCACTTGCCAGTTCCACTTATCATACCGAAATAGCGAAACTCGATTTTCGTCGTCGGCCACGCTGCCCGGGATGTCTGAAAAAACGGACTCTTTGAAACGCTCCAACGCTAAGTCAATGTTCTCGTCGATGATTCTTTGCGAGTTCGGTCTGGGACGCACAAAAACCCCTATGCACCAAGCGAGTATTTGTGTTCCAGCTAGGTACAATATGACTTCTGGGTGCGATTGGCACCAGTCCACAATCGTCTTCCAGAAGCCGCGGGTGCAGGAACGCACTTTGCCGCCTCGGGAGGAGATGGGATTTGGATTCCTGCATTTGTCGCGTTGTGCTATGCTTTTTCGGTTGGTTGGTGAATCTAGCATGTTTAGGAGGGAATCTAGCATGGGCAAGGACG
>JAJRWU010000197.1 GCA_024276655.1 Planctomycetota bacterium | reverse complement strand
GACTTCGGCGACGCCCCCGATTCCTATTCGACCACCCTCGGCGCCACGCCCGAAGGGCCCAGCCATGTTTTGGTGAATAACTTCTTCCTGGGAACCTCGATCGACGCGGAGTTGGACGGCGCCCCCAGTATTGCCGCCGATCGCGATGGCGCCGATGAAGACGGCGTTCGCATTAATAATGTGAGCTTCAACGACGCCCGACTGGCCAGAGGGTCGACTTCGACGATCTCGGTGCTGGCTTCGTCGGGGGCCGACTCGACGCCTGGATCGATTTCAACGCCGATGGCGATTTCAACGACTCCGGCGAAAAAGTGATCGTCAATCGTAATTTGTTGAGTGGGTCGAACCTGTTTAGCATCTCGGTTCCGAACAGCGGAACGCCGCTGGGCGACACCTACGCCCGATTCCGCTTGAGCAGCACTGGCAACCTGGGCCCCACGGGCCCGGCCATTGACGGCGAAGTGGAAGATTATCGGATCAGAATCGTTGACACGGTCGTGGGAACCTCGCCTTTCCAGAACGCGCAGAACCCTGCCGATGTGAACGACAACGGCGCCGTCAGCATCGCCGACATTCTGCTGGTAATCAATAACATTCGCAATTTCGGCGTTCGCGATCTTACCATTACCGATCCTGGCGTGACTCCGGGTGTGGCGCCGTTTGTGGATGTGACGGGCGACACCCGCCTCGATATTTCCGATATTTTGGCAGTCGTTTCAGCGCTTCGCAACCAGTCGGCCTCCCCCGAAGGGGAGAGCGCTGTTACGGTTGTTTCCACCCTGGACCCGCTGGGCGTCGCGGCGTTAAACACGCCGCTGTCCGACGCAACGTCGTTGAATACCGCTACTTTGGCGCCTGCGGGCTCCACCGGCGTCGATCAGAACGGCTCGGGCGGGGCCGATACTTTGCCGGCGGCGCCCTCGCATTCAGATTCGGCGGTTGCCTTGAAACCTGTCCGGCAGGAGTTGATGCTCAGCGCAGCGAGTTTCAAGACCTACGAGTTTGAGTCTGCGTTGGATGATATCGTCGACGACGTGGCCGGAAATTGGGGCGACGACGCCCAAGCCACGTTCAACGACGCGGAGTTGTTGCTGGAAGATGCTGAAATAGCGGTCATTCGCCGCGCAGCGCGTCGGGGGGCGTGAGCGAAAAGAGTTCATTTCAAGGGTTTTTTCTTGACCGCCGTCGTTTGACGGCCACAATCAGGGTTCGCCCTGAAAACGATGTGTGTGGGCGATATCTCTGAAGACAAAAGGGATTGACCCGAATATAGAGGGTTAGAGACCGCGGCGGGCCGATTCATCCTGTTCTTCCTAAATTCTCAGGATTGACCAATCGCCGCAGTGTATTTAGTATGGGAAAATACCCGCTTCTTCAGGCGGCATGGCCCCAACTATTGAAGCCATAACTGTTTAATGACGAATTGGCGGTGCGGTGAAGGTGAAGCGGCTGCGTTCGCTTTGTCGCCGGAGGGCCGATCTGCGGGAGTTCATGACTGTGAAATCCAAAATGACTGACGCTTTTCAATCACGCCGCGCTCGTAAATCGCGAAGCGCGGCGGCTCGCCGTCGAAAGCGTCGATCTTTTCAAATCGAATCGCTGGAAGACCGCCGGCTCTTGGCCGCCGATCTCACCGCCGCGATCGATCTCGATATCATATACGGAGCGTTATCGCCGGAAGAGATCGCCACGATTGAGTCGATGACGCCCGACACCAACCTGAGCACCAAAACGCCGCCGCTAACAAGTCCGCCGTTACCAAGTACCGCAGATACAGGTTCAGCACAGTTCCTGCCTGACGGAACCGTCAATGGCATGCCGACCGATGTGCTCACCATCGTGCTCGATTTCAAAGACCCTGGCCAGCCCAACACTTCCGACATTTTCGGCTTCGGCACTTCGACGTTTGATGTGACGAGTTTCGGCTTTGCCGCCACCGATTTCGACCTTGTCGCGAATTCCATTCTGGCTGAAGTCAACCAAGACTACTTTACCGAATTGATCGGAACCGTCGCCGGTCCGGTGGGGCAAGATCTCGAGATCGACTTCATCATCGGCGATATCGGCACGCCGCCGCCCGGCATATCGGAATACTACTTTGTCCAGATCGGCACCGGCGTCGGCGCTCCGGCGGGAGTTTTGGGAGTGGCGGGCGGCAGTGTTATTAGAAATGTGGGGGGAACTGGTCCGAACTTCGGAATTCAAGTCGGAGACGTCGTCGGCTCGATCTTTACCGACGCCATCGTGGGGTTAGGCAACCTGACGCCGGCGAACGCACTGACGTCGGGCAATTTGGCCTTCACCACGTTCGCTGTTTCGGGAACCATATCGCACGAAATGGGGCACACCGTTTCGCTTTCGCACGTGAACGACGTTGGGTCGATCCAGCCCACTGCTGGAGCGCCTCCGGTCATGGGCACCGGTGCGATCGACTTGGTCAATCAACGTCGCATTGAAGACCGCGAATTTTCCCTCTCAGGTTTAGACGGTGAAAACGGCAATGCGCCAATCCAACACGTTCAGCAATTGGTCGACGCGATCGGTCTGCATGACATAATTCCCAACGATGGCGAACAGATTCGCGGCGTGAAATTCAACGACCGCGACGGCAACGGCCTCCGAGGAGCCAACTAAGAGGGACTCGAAGGCTGGACAATCTATCTGGACGTCAACAACAATGGCCGTCTTGATCGCAATGAAGTGTCTACGGTCACGTCCGCCAATGGGTCGTACGAATTGGAAGTTTCGGTTGGCACGCACATCGTGCGGGAAGTGGCCCGGCCTTTTTGGACGCAAACATCGCCGGGCGGCAATGGCAGCCAAACGGTTGTGATCACCGACGTCAATGAAGACGCCTTCGCAATCGACTTCGGCAACATCGGCGATGTCACCGAGATCCACGGCGTCGAATGGCTGGACGAGAATCAAAACGGCGTGCGAGACGCCGGCGAGCCCGGTTTGCCTGGCGTCGTGATCAACGCCGTGGCCGATTTTGACGGTGTCGTGAGAAGCACGGTAACGGGTCCTTTCGGCGAGTACGCGTTTCTCAACCTGCCGCCCGACGCCTACACCGTGACCGACACGCTGAGCACGGGCTACCTCAAAACCTTTCCCACCACGCTCCTCAACGACCATTCGGTGTTATTGCGGCCCGGCCAGAAGCTGGTCGATATCGACTTCGGCAACTTCGCCGAGCGGGGAACGATTTCCGGCATTAAATTTGAAGACCGCAACGGCGACGGATTCCAAGATCTTGACGAATTCGGCATTGGCGGCATTCGCATCTATGTTGATACGAATCTCGACGGCCGATTGAGCGTCGGCGAACCTTCGGCCATTACGAATTCAGACGGAACCTATCAGATTCTCGCCATTCCGCCCGGAACCTACACCGTGCGAGAAGTGGCGGTTGCCGGCCAAGAACAAACGTTTCCCGCGAACGTCGGCGCCCAGACCGTGATCGTGCTTCCCGGGCAAGACACTCCGAGCGTGAACTTTGGCAACCGAGATTACTTCGACTTTGGCGACGCCCCGGCGAATTTCCCCACGCTGGCGGCTAACCAGGGCGCCCGACACGCCATTATTTCAGGGTTCTATCTGGGGCAAAGTGTTGACAGCGAAAGCGATGGCCAGCCGAGTCTGTTGGCCGATGGCGACGATAACGGCAGTGGCGGATTCGCCGCCGCAGTGGCGATTAATGTCGGTGCGGCGCCCGCCGGCGGCGCCGCCGGCGACTTGAACGGCGATGGCTTCGCCGATCTGGCCATTGCCGATGAAGCAGACAACACGGTTTCGGTGCTGCTCAACAACGGCGACGGCACCTACGCACAGCGCGTGGCGAATTTGGTCGGCACGGGTCCGGTCGATGTCGCGATGGGTGATTTCGACGGCGATGGCGACACCGACCTCGCCGTTGCCAATTTGGGTTCGAGCAATGTCTCGATTTTGTTGAACCGCGGCGACGGCACCTTTGAAGACGCCGTGTCGTTCGGCAGCGGTTCACGGCCTTCGTCGATCGTGGCGGCGAATCTTGATGGCGGCGTCGATATCGATCTGGTGGTCGCGAACTCGGGAACTGAAACCGTGAGCGTGATGCTCGGCATCGGCGATGGAACCTTTGAATCGCCGCAACCTTACGATATCAACGAAGGCCGCGTGACCGATGTCGCCTTGGCCGATTTCGACCAAAACGGCACAATCGATGTTGTCGCCACCAGCCCCGATTCGGACCGCGTCTCGATCCTGCTCAACGACGGAACCGGCGTGCTTGGCGCCGCTCGCGACTTCATCGTCGGCGACGGACCAAGCTCCGTTTTCGCCGGTGATTTAACCCAAGACGGCGTCCCCGATATTGCCGTCGCGAATCAACTCTCGGGCGACGTCTCGGTGTTGCGGAATCGTGGAACGGGTTCGTTCTTCCCCGCCGCGACCTACGCCGTCGGCTTCGCGCCCACTTCCATTGTCGGCGCCGACTTGACAGGCGACGGCAACACCGATTTGGCCATCGCGAATGGTTTCCTGGGAGAATTCCCCGTTCTCATCAATACTGGCGGCGGCGTGTTTGGGGCGCCTTCGGCGTTCACCACCGGCGCCACCACCAACGCACTGCTTTCCGCCGATGTGAATGGCGACAACGCCGCAGACCTCGTGGCCATCAATACGTCGCAAAATAATATCTCCTTGATTCTGAGCAATGGCGACGATGAAGACGGCATCGTACTTTCCGGCGACCTGCGCACCGGGGAATCAGCCGCAGCAACGGTTACGGCGTCGCAGGCGGGCGTGCTCAATGCCTGGATCGACTTCAACCGCAACGGCGTATGGGAAGCCGGCGAGCAGATTTCGCGAAACGCTTCCGTGCCGGCGGGCGATTCCACCGTTTTCTTCACGATTCCAAACGGCGCGAGTCTGGGGGCCAGCTACGCTCGCTTCCGTTTCAGCATGGAGGAAAACATCGGCCCCAGCGGCGACGCACCCTCGGGCGAAGTCGAGGATTATCAAGTGACGATCGTCGCGGGCGGCAATCCTGCGGATCCTCGGTCGGTCTATACCAATCCGATCAATCGTTTTGATGTTGACGGCAACGGCAACATTGAGCTGTCCGACGTGTTAGCCGTAATTAACGCCTTGCGAGACGGCAGTCGTGTGTTGCCGACTCCTCCCCCGCCGGGAACGCCACTGCCTCCGTTCATAGATGTTTCCGGCGATGGCAACCTGACATTGAATGATGTTCTGCTGGTTGTGAACGCTTTGTTTGCACAAATGAACGGTACTCCTCTGCCGCCTCCCGGACCACGTCCTCCGGCGGCGGAAGGCGAATCGCTTGATCCGCTGGCAATTGGCGCGGCGGTGTCGGATCCAGATGTCAGTCAGGTGCGGGTCGCGGACTCAACCGAGAGTTTAGTGGCGGCGGCGGCGATAGATTCTTCGCAACCATTGAACCTGCAATCGAGTCGTTCGGCGCCTGGCGCCTTGCAAACGGTTCCCATCTATGGCGCTTCGGCGAGAAAATCGGATCGGGGTTCATGGTTGGAAACGTCGTTGGATGAAATCGCCCTTGATGTGCATAGCGCCAACGTGAACGGCGGAGAGTCTGGTTAGCAAGAGTTTTATTGGATAGCGTTTAAGAGTCGGAAGATCGCCGGTCGTCGGCGGAAACCAAAGAACAAGAATACGTCCCTATTCTCAGCGTAAAAAAATGAGCGCCGCTCCGTGTGTTGCCTCTTTTGGCGGTCGCGAAGTGTGAAGAGGTCCTGGCTTATGATTCGAAAATTTCGTGATGGATCGAAACGGCGCCGCTCGGCGAGAAATCGGCGTCGCTCGGAATTCGTCGATAAACGGCGCGTGTTGCGCATGGAATCCTTGGAAGATCGGCGTCTGCTGGCTGTCTTGACCAACGGCAATGGCGATGGTTTTCTAACCGTGCAAGTCAACGAGCAGGGCGCCTTTGGAAACTCGCCGAATTTGGCGGTCAACCTTACCAACCGCCCGGCGAATAACGACGTCGACGATGCCATTTACAATCCCGTAGGACCTCGCCTTCCCGCCGGAACCACGTACGAATCGGGTTTGGCGATTCGCCCTATTTCGCCGAACACCCAAGCCGTTTTCCTCACCGCCGGCACGATTGCCGGAACAGGTAATAATGTCAACGGCTTTTTTAAGACCGACGCCCCTCAGACCAACACCGAAGTAAACAGCCGCTTTTTTTGGCCCAATGCGATCGCCCGGCCCTCGGATGAAGCCAACGTTCCCACCGGCGCCTTGCTCCAGTTCGACCTCAAACAAACGCTCACGCCGGAAATCTTCCAGGGGCAGCAGGTTGGCACCTCGCTGATTCAGGAGTATCAGGTTACGAATGTTTCTGGCGCTGATCTGGGCTTTGAGTTGATTCGATATTTCGACGGCGACCTCTACGCACTTCCAGGCGGCGGCGGCACGCCTCTGGCGGACGGCGGCGGACGGCGCGTGTTCGACCCGACACGGTCTATCGATGGCGTTTGGCAAACCGATCAGGCTCTCAACTCGCCCAACCGCGATGAAACATTCATTGAAGTGCGCAGCAGCGCCAACGGCGTGCCGCGCGGTAATCGTTGGGAGGTGGGTCTTGCTGGCAACGCGCTGCCTGTAAAACCGATCGGCCCCTTGCTACAAAGTATTATTGCCGCCACTCCGCTCACCGACACCGTAACCGCCGGAACCGATTCAGAACCCAATAACGCGCTGGATGTCGGCCAAGATGCAGACGTCGCGGTGGCGTTGCGAAATGAATTCATCGTTCTTCAAGCCGATGACACACTGGTTTTTGTATCGACGACGGTCTTTGGAAATCCACCCCAGTTCAACCCGCCCCCGCCTCCCGATTTGGGCGGCACGATTGAAGGCATCAAGTTCCTCGACCTGAACGTCGACGGCGTTCGCGACCCTGGCGAACCGGGCTTGCCAAACTTCACTGTTTATATTGATGGAAACGACAACGGCATATTCGATCCTGGCGAACTTTCCGACGTCACCGATGCCACCGGCGCCTACTCGATTGACGTTCCGCTGACCGTCGACCCGTTGGTCAATAACTCGCCCTCGATCCCGCCTATTGTGCGCGAAGTGCAGCAGCCGAACTTCAACCAAACCGCCCCGCTTTCGGGATTTTACTCCGTTGATATTTTGACCGATGGTTTTGTCAGCTCCGACAACGACTTCGGCAACGTGGCCGACCCCGCCACGATTAGCGGCGTCAAATGGAACGACCTCAATGGCGACGGCTCGCAGGACGCCGGTGAACCAGGCCTTTCCAATGTTATTATATTCCTCGACGCCGACGACGATGGCGTACTGGATGGAGGTGAAGCATTCACCACCACCGACGCCAACGGCAATTACTCGTTCACCATTGTGGAACCGGCCAATTATGTCGTGGCTGAAGTGGTTCCCGCCGATTTTGATCAAACCTTTCCCAGCGGTGATGGGCGTCATCGTTTGACCGTCAGGGCGGGCGATGTCATTCCCAACATCAACTTCGGCAATCGCCTCAAACGGGGCTCCATTACCGGCACGAAATGGAACGACTTGAACGGCGACGGCGTCCGGCAAAGCGATGAATTTGGCGTGGCGAATATTTTCATTTATCTCGACATCAACAACGACCAAAAGTTGAGCGTTGGCGAACCGGCCACGCTCACCAACCTCGAAGGTAAATACCAATTCACCGACTTGGCGCCCGGCTTTTACTATGTTCGAGAAAATATTTCTCCCGGCCAGTTGCAAACGGTTCCCGGCGGCAATGGCGGGCATTTCGTGGAAGTGTTTCCCGGCCTGGAAACGCCCTTTGTCGATTTCGCCAACCAAGCCAACTTCGATTTCGGCGACGCCCCCTCGACCTACCCGACGGCCCGCCACGCCATTGTTCCCGATTTCCGCCTGGGCGCCCGCATCGACGGAGAAAGCGCTAGTCTATCCAACGCCACGGCAACCGGCGACGACAACACCGGTGGCGGTTTTGCCGCGGCGGTTCCGTTTGCCGTCGGCGATTTGCCCTCCGCCTTGGCGACCGGCGATGTGAGCGGCGATGGCATCGCTGATTTGATCGTCGCGAACACCGTTTCCGACGATGTATCGGTGTTGTTTGGCAATTCCGACGGCACCTTCAACGCCGCGTTTGAACTGCCGGTGGATCAGAATCCCGTTTCAGTCGTGCTCGTCGATATTGATAACAACGGCACGTTAGATATCGCGACCGCGAACCTTGATTCAGGCAGCATTTCCCTGCTGATCAATACCGGCGGCGGGGTTTTTGATCCTGCGGTGAGCATTCCGGCCGGCAATCGGCCATCGGCTATTATCGCGGCCGATATCGACGGCGACGCCGATATCGATTTCGCCGTCGCTAATCGCGACGCCAACACCGTCTCGGTGATCGACCAATTGCCCGGCTTGATGTTTGAATCGCCTGAAGCATTCGATGTTCAAGACGGCCCCATCGACCTCATCGTCCAAGACTTCAACAACGATGGCCGCCCCGACCTAGCCACCGCGAACCAACGTTTTAACAGTGTTTCCGTTCTGCGAAGCGGCGGCGGCGGCGTCTTCTTTACGGCGGTGAATTATGTCGTTGGAACCGGGCCGGGCAGCTTGGTGGCGGTGGATCTCGACGGCGACTCCGATATCGATCTGGCGGTGGCCAACGAAGGCTCGCAAGATGTAACCGTGCTGTTCAACAACGGCGTCGGCATCTTCCCCACCACGAACACAACCGCGGTGGGCGGTGGGCCGGTTTCCATTACCGCCGCCGACCTCGACGGCGACGCCGACCCCGACCTCGCGGTGGCGGTTTCCACGGCCAATGCCGTGACGGTTCTCATCAACGATGGCGCCGGCGCATTTCCCGCGACGGTGGCCTACCCGACCGGCAACTCGCCGGTCGGCGTGCTCGCCACCCGACTCAACAACGACGCCGTGGCCGACCTGATCACCACCAATCTCAGCGACGACACCGCCTCCACGCTGCTCTTTGCCGGCAACGATGAAGACGGCGTGGCTTTCGTCTCCGGCGATTTTATTCCCGGAAGCTCCGCCTCGGTGGACGTAACCGCCTCGGCCGATGGCGGCGTGCTGAATGCCTGGATCGACTACAATCGCAACGGCAATTGGAATGATCCCGGCGAGCAAGTCGTGCGAAACACGGCCTTGGCCGCCGGCGTGAATCGGTTGTTTTTCACCGTGCCGGCCGGGGCCGCAACGGGCGGAACGTTTGCCCGTTTCCGTTTCAGTTCGCAAAGTAACGTGGGGCCGGCGGGCGACGCCGGCGATGGCGAAGTGGAAGACTACCTCGTCACCGTGGCGCCGGGCGGCGGTGGCGGCGGACCTCGAACCGCCTACACCAACCCGGTCAATCGATTCGATGTTGACGGCAACGGCGTCATTGAACTCATCGACGTTTTGGCCGTGATCAACGATCTGCGCGTCAACGGTATTCGCGCCTTGCCGATGCCGCCGCCAGCGGGAACTCCGCTCCCTCCGTTCATCGATGTTTCCGGCGACGGCAACATGACCTTGAACGACATTCTGCTGGTTGTGAACGCTTTGTTTTCACAAATGGCCGGGGCGCCTCTGCCGCCTCCGGGGCCGCGTCCGCCGGCGGCGGAAGGCGAGGCGATTGATTCGCTCTCGGCGGCGGCTTTCAATGAGGCAACGAACGCGCCAACGGGCGCGGTGTTGTCGTCCTCGGCATCTTCTTCAGCAAATGCGTCCCCAGTGGAAAATACGCCCGCAACCGAAAATGTTGACGCCGCACTGGGAGCGGCCGATTTGCTCGCTAGTCGTTCAGTGGGCCGCGCAGTGCATACCGTCGCCCGATATGGATCATCGCGTTCCAATTCCAAGAGTCACCACGATCTCGAAGATTCGCTGTCGCTCTTCGCCGACGATGTCTCGGAAAACTGGTTCGACTGAGCGTTTGAGTAGCCCAGATTTTTGGCCGTTTAGAAGCTCGGCTTTTTGAAAAAGCCGGGCTTCTGAATTGAAATCTGGTTTTACCACGCATTATCAAGCGCCGCATTCTCAGCGGCCGGCCGCGCGCACAGCTTTGAGCACGCCGTTGAGGTTGTGGTGCAATTCGCCGGTGGCGCGCACCACCAGTGCTCTTCGCGGCGCGAAATAGACGATCGAAAAAGGACCGCCGTTGGTATCCCACTTCCCGGGAGCAATCGTGCGCTCGATCAGGTCGACCAAGGCCTGACCAAAATCGGGAATGATGGCCCTTCCTCCCCGCACGACGCGTGCTTCTCCAGCCGGCTTGCCGCCGCCGCCCGACGAATTGGCTCGGCTCCTCGACTTTTCTTTCCTTTTCGCCTCGCGTTTTTCTGCTTCGCGCTGGCGAGCCAGCGTTCGTTCGAGATCGTCTCGAACGTGCGTCAGTCGCGCCCAGATTTTGTTCTTCATGCTTTGCAGCACTTCGCTCGATTCAAAGCGTTCGTCGGTCCTCAGTTGGGCGTAGAGGTTGGTCAGGGCGAGTATCGCGTTTCCCCGGTCCAACTGTGTCTTGGCCTTGGCTTCCGCTCGAAGCGAGGTTTTCATCTCTCGGCTGTATTCGTGGTAGCCTTTCGGTGCGGCCTCGGAGGAATTCGCCGGTTCGCCGCCTGGAGGAGCCGCCAACACGATTGCCGCCAGGAGAATGGTTGTGCCCATCGTCTGTTTCCTGATAGTATTTGGGGAAAGCCTTTGAAAAAAGTCGCCCAAAAAACGCTCTCGTTCCGCACTTCGTTCATTCTAGGGATTGGCGGAAAATTCTCCAAGCATTTATTGGGCTGAATGAGCGGCGGATGAGAATTTACCGAGTTAAAAGCCCGGCATTTTCAAAATGCCGGGCTTTTTGGCAACCAGTGAAAAAGACAACAACAAAAAGGGAGCACCTGCGTGTTTCTCCGCGATCCACCTCGCTCGCAATACGACTGGAATTTCAAAATCGCGGGCATTCCGGTGCGCGTCCATCCTTTTTTCTGGTTGATGGCTCTCCTGATGGGCTCTCGCGCCGGCGACATGATGCCGATCATGATTTGGATCGGCGTGGTGTTCGTTTCTATTTTGGTGCATGAACTGGGCCACGCCTTCGCCATGCGGTATTACGGCTGCGCGCCCCGCGTGGTTCTGTATTCCTTTGGCGGGATGGCCATTCCCGAGCAGGATTTTGGCCGAATGGCCTCCTCGTACACGGCCAGAGGCAACCGCACCAAGGCGCAAATTATTATCTCGGGCGCCGGGCCGGCTGCCGGTTTCGCGCTGGCGGGAGTCGTGATTGCGCTGTTGTACCTGCTCGGCCGCTCCTTTCCCTTTTTTGGCGCCACCCTCGGTCGCGGACCCATGCCGAGCGAGTTGCCGTTGCTTTACTTGATAAACGACCTGCTCTTCGTGAATATTTTTTGGGGCCTGATCAACCTATTGCCGATCTACCCGCTGGACGGCGGTCATATTAGCCGCGAACTTTTTCTGGCCCTGCATCCTCGCGACGCCATTCGGCAATCGTTGATTCTTTCCATCGCGGCGGCGGCGGGAGTCGCCTTGTATGGATACACCCAACTCGGTTCGGTATTCATGGCTCTTTTCTTCGGTTATTTGGCCTATACCAGCTACCAGCAGTTGCAGTCGTTCACGGGAGGCTACCGCAGTGGACGCTGGTAGCCGGAAGGCCGTTGCCAACACGCGCATCGTGCTGCTGGGCGCCAGCAATTTGGAGCGGGGCTTGGCGCATGTCGTGACGATCGCCGAACAGTTGCTCGAAACAACGCCCGAAGTGTTCGCCGCATTCGGCGCCGGCCGCTCCTTCGGCCGCCAAAGCCTCGTGCTGGCGCGCGGCCTGCCCAGCATTGTTCATTGCGGACTGTGGGAAAAACTGGCGGAGTCGTCGCCCCAAAAAACCTTCGCGCTCTTGACCGATGTCGGCAACGATATTCTGTACGACGCCCCCGTAACGCAAATCGTGCAATGGGTGGAAGCATGTTTGCAGCGATTGGAAAAACAGCAGGCGAGAATCGTGATGACGGCGATGCCGTTGGAGTCGATCAACCGCCTGGGCCGCAAACGCTTCCTCTTCATGCGCAGCGTGCTCACGCCGACCTGCCGGCTCGATCTACCCACGGTGCTGGAGCGCGCCGCCAGGGTGAATGAGCATCTGCACATTTTGGCCAACCGCTACAACGCCGCGCTGGTCGCTCCGCGCGGCGCGTGGTACGGATTTGATCCGATCCACATTCGGCGTTCGCAACTGACATCCGCCTGGGGCGAAATTCTTTCCTCCTGGCGGACCGATCAACCCGGCCCGGTTTCCTTTTCCGCCCCCCCTTTCACGCGGCGCTTACGAATACGCCGCTTGAAGCCGGAATCTCGCACGATGTTTGGCTGGCCGTTGCACAGAGAGCAACCAGCGGGGCGCCTCTCGGCAAGCGCGCCGGTGTGGCTTTACTGAGAACGATGGCTACACGATCAGACGATTTTTTCAAACCAACTTTTATGCGTCCAAGATGGTCACGGGGTATTTCTTCACCATGTCGTCGCGAGTGACCAGCGTGCAGCCTTCGAGATTGGCTTGAGCGACCAACATCCGGTCGAAGGGATCTCGGTGATGATCGGGCAGTGAGTCGATCGCCAATGCGTGAGAATGCGTGATCGCAAGTTGTTCAAATCCCGCTGAGGCGATTGCCGCTTCAAGATTGTATGGAGCGGTCAACTTGCCCAAGGCTCGCTTGATGGTAATCTCCCATGCGACCGCGGCGCTGACCAGTACGTTTTCGGCGCCGGCGATTTCATCGGCCGCTTCCTCGCGGATTTGGCCGGGATCCTCCAGCCACCAAAGCACAACGTGCGTATCAAGCAGAAGTTTCATTGGGCGCCAAACGACTCCGCAATGTCGTCGGGCAATTCATCGAAGTCCGGCGAGATCGTAACCTGGCCCTTCCACTGGCCGCCTTGTCGCTTTTGCATCGGGGGAGCAAAGCTCTGTTCGTCGCTTCGCAACAACTCCAACGCCCAGGCAATGCCCGCATCTTGATCGTCGAAACGCCCTGACTTCACCGCTTTCTCAATGTAAGCAAGCAGTTCTTCTAGATCTTTGGAAACGTCCCCACTCATGAGCTTTCCTCCATTGCTTCACCGCACTTTACACCGGTTTCAATCTATCACAAAGCCCAATCCCGATGAGGCCTGAAAATTGCCCGCCGTTTTGACTTCGCCTTCCAACACCTTTATCATGCGACCCATACGGCGCGGGGCGGCGCGGGCCGCCAGCCAATGCCAGAAAAGGCCAAACAATTACTGTCGCGAAACGGTTGTGGTGCAGGAGGCAATTGCATTTACAGAGGCGGCGTCGGAGCGGCTGTTCGCGTTGACGCGGCGGCTGGCCCGACAAGCAGAATTCCAAGATGTGGCCGCCGCCCTCAGCAGGGGTGAAACGGCCTCGGTCGACGGAGTTTGGGGCTCTTGCCGCGCGCTCGTCGCGGCGGCGCTGGCCGACCATTGCCAAGGCGTACTGGTGGCCGTGTGCTCCAAATCGGAGCAGATTGACGATTTGGCCGACGACCTCCGCCTCTTCACGCCGCACGCCTGCGACCGCTTCCCCGCCTGGCAGGTCGAACAACGCGACCAAGTCGTGTTCGATGAAATCTATGGCGACCGCCTCCGCGCCATCAAAACACTGCTCGGCGGGCAGCCGCCATCGATTTTGGTCACCAGTATCCAGAGTTTGTTGCAAACCACGCCCACGCCGCAAGCGGTGGCGGCCAATACGCGCAACTTGCGCGTCGGCCGTTCGGTGGATGTCGGCGGTTTGCTCACCTGGCTGACCGAAAATGGGTTTCACGCCACCAGCGCCGTCGAATTGCCGGGCGAATTCTCCAGCCGCGGCGGGATTCTTGACGTGTTCGCCGCCGATTGGGTGGATCCTGTCCGCATCGAATTCTTTGGCGATGAGATTGAATCGTTGCGAACCTTCGACGTGGTCACGCAGCGGCAGCAGGAATCGCTGGCCGAGATCGACCTTTCGGTCGAATCACGCCAGGCCGACGCCAGTGGCGCATTAACGGAATTCCTACCCGCCGGCAGCCGGTTCCTGTTGCTCGAACCGGAGGGAATTGATCAAGAGGGCCGCCATTTTCTCCAGCGTTTGGAGAACCCGGAACTTTGCCACACCGTGTCCGACGTCTTTCGCCAATGCGCCAAGTCGGGATCGGTTTCGCTCTCCCAACTGGCCGCCAGCGAAGCCGACGCACACTACCGCTTGGAGGTCGACTCCGTAGAACGGATGCGGGGCGGCATCGAACATGTTCGCAGCGCGATACTCGAAACGCTGGCCGAGAACGATGTCTACCTAGCCTGTCCCACCGACGCCGAAGCACACCGCCTTCGAGAAATTTTCAGCGCGGCGCCGGAAGAACACAGCCAGAGGCTGCACTATGTGTTGGGGTCGTTGTCTGAGGGGTTTCATCTGGCGGGCGAACGGGCCGTGTTGGTGGGGTCGGGCGAGTTGTTTGGCCGCACCGATTTGCGCCGCACCGCGCGGCGGCAACGCAGCCAACCGATCAAGTCGTTGATCGATTTGCGGCAAGGCGATTTAGTCGTTCACCTGGCGCACGGCGTGGGCCGCTGCCAAGGCCTGACCTTGTTGGAAAAAGACGGCCGCCATGAAGAGCATCTGGAAATCGAATTCCGCGACCGCGTGAAAATTTTTGTGCCGGTCGCCAAAATCGATCTGGTCCAAAAGTACATTGGCGGCTCGAAAAGTCGGCCGCCGCTGGCAAAAATCGGCGGCAGCTCCTGGATTCGCCAAAAAGAGTCGGTCGAGGGCGCCATTACCGACTTAGCCCAGGAACTGCTGGAAGTGAATGCGCAGCGGGCCACGCGGGCGGGCGTCGCGTTGCGGCCAGACACCGAATGGCAGCAGGAATTCGACGCCTCCTTCCCGTACCAGGAAACCACCGACCAACTCACCGCCATTGCCGATATCAAAGCCGACCAACAAGCTGCGCAATCGATGGACCGCCTGCTCTGCGGCGATGTCGGTTACGGCAAAACAGAAGTCGCGATGCGGGCGGCCTTCAAGGCAATTGACAACGGATACCAAGTCGCGCTCTTGGCGCCGACCACCATCCTGGCCGAACAACATTTTCATACCTTCTCGCAAAGGATGGCGGAGTTTCCCTTCGACATCGGCAAACTGAGCCGCTTCTGTTCGACCCGCGAGATGCGAAAAACCCTGAAGGGCCTGGCCGAAGGGCGGGTCGATATCGCGATCGGCACGCACCGCCTGGCTTCCCAGGATGTCAAATTCCACAACCTGGGCTTGGTGATCATCGACGAAGAACAGCGGTTCGGCGTGGCCGTGAAAGAGCGATTGCGATCGCTGCGCGCTGCGGTCGACGTGCTCACCCTCTCCGCCACGCCGATTCCCCGCACGTTGCACATGGCGCTGGTTGGCATGCGCGATATTTCCAACTTGGAAACGCCGCCGGAAGAACGCGTGCCGGTCGAGACGCGTGTCACGAGGTTTTCCAACGACTTGATTCGCCGCGCGATTTTGCGCGAGCTGAATCGGGGCGGCCAGGTTTTCTTTGTCCATAATCGCGTGCATGACATCCAAAACCTGGCCTTGAAATTGCAAAGCCTGGTTCCCGAAGCCGATATTCGGGTGGGGCACGGCCAGATGCATGAGTCCGACCTGGAGCAGGTGATGGTCGATTTCGTCGCCGGAAGATTTAACGTTTTGCTGGCCACCACGATTGTCGAAAGCGGTCTTGATATTCCCAACGCCAATACCATTTTCATCGACAACGCCCATCAGTTTGGCTTGGCCGATTTGCACCAACTGCGCGGCCGGGTCGGACGTTACAAACACCGGGCCTATTGTTACCTCCTGCTCGAACCGCACAAACACCTCACGCCCACCGCCGCCAAACGGTTGCGGGCGATTGAGGAATTCAGCGACATGGGCGCCGGTTTCGCGATTGCCATGCGCGACTTGGAAATTCGCGGCGCCGGCAATCTGCTCGGCTCCCAGCAGAGTGGGCATATCGCGGCGGTGGGCTACGAACTGTATTGCCAGTTGCTGGAAACCGCGGTGCGGCGGCTGAAAAAAATGCCGCCGAAACTTTCGATTGACGTCGATGTCGCGCTTCCCGGCGAGGCCTATTTGCCGCGAGACTACGTTCCCGACCAGCGCTCCAAGATCGATCTTTACCGGCGCTTGGCGCTGATCGACAACGTGCAAATGCTGGCCGACTTTCGTATCGAATTGCGCGATCGGTGCGGTCCGCCGCCGCCGCAAACTGTTCGACTGCTAGCAATGACGGAGTTAAAACTCGACGCCGCAACTTGGCAGTTGGAATCGTTGCGCATTGAAGGCCGTTACCTAGTGCTGGGGTATACGCAGCGGCGGCGCATCGAGCAACTGGCGAAGTTACGCCGGGGCCAGCTCCGCGTGGTGGACGATGAAAACGCGTATCTCGATATTCCCAAGGACGTTACGTCGGACGACGATTTCATCGCCTGGGCGAAATCTGTCTTGCAGATGGACTGACGGTCTGTTTATAATCCCGCCCTTCGCGCAATGGTCTACAGGCCGAAGCCGCTTCTTCTGGGAAATTTTCCCCAGTA
This sequence comes from Planctomycetota bacterium, assembly GCA_024276655.1. Lineage (GTDB taxonomy): Bacteria > Planctomycetota > Planctomycetia > Pirellulales > Pirellulaceae > SZUA-33. Next base: position 5,418 of record JAJRWU010000197.1, on the reverse strand, counting down.
GGTTTAATTCTTGCAGCCGTTACGTGCGATATAAGACGCAGGCCTTTCTCAAAACCCCTATCCTTCGGCGGGGGGGCTGGCCGGGCGGCGTTGTCTTGTTCGGCAACGACGCGCGGTAGCGAATGAGATGGGAATCCGGCGAGAACAACCCATCAAGGGCGCAACGACGTGCGAACATCGGTCATCCTTTCATTGGCGGTCGCCAGCCTGTTGGCATGCACGCCGCGAGTTTTCTCGCAATCGACGCCCTACCCCAATGGCGCTCGCAACGCTTCTCGCACCGGCGCCGCGCGCCCCAGTGCTCGAATTTGGGAGGGATTCCGGCCAGCCACGCAGCGTTCCTATTGGGATCGACCTGTGGCGGGCGGGGGCGCGCAAGCCACCATCAGCGACGATCCCACGTTTTTCGTGCCGCCCACGCCGCCGGCCGTCGGGCAACAGCACGCTAGGCCGCAGATTGTTCGGCAATCGCCCCTTCCGCCGCCGCGAGCGCAAACGCCGCTTCCGCCGCCGGCGATGCATCCCCAATATGTAGCCCCGCAATATCCTCCGCGGCGATATCCTCCACGGCGAAACAACGCGCTGCAAAACCCTCGGCCACAGCGCCCTCCGCCGCAGTATCGTCCGCAGCCGCCGAACCAAGTTCCGCCGAACCAGTTTGCGCCCCAGAGGAACGCGCCGACGTCGCCCACGGCTGTTGGTCCGCCGCCGGGCACTCCCCCAGGGCGTTACGCTTCAGAAGGCAACGCTCCCGGGAGGTATTCCGCCGGGCCGCCTCAAACCTACCAGCCGCCTCCTCCGCGGTACTCTCCCGCGCCAACAAACGTTTCTGCGCCTCCGCGCAACGTGCAGCCAGCGCTAGGCCCGCCGTTGGAAAATAATCACCGGCCCGCGGTGGAAGTGAGGCAGTTAGAAACGCCGCAGGCGGAGGAACAGGTTTTTGAACCGGCTCAAATCGTCGGCCGTGTGGGCAATGTTCTCATCCAAGCGGGCGATTTGGAAGGCGCCGTGAACCAGGCGCTCGAACCTTTCATCGGCCAGGAGCCGGAAGAAGAACTCGCCCAGCAACGAAAATTGCTCACGAAAAAAGTGCTCGAACGGACCATCGAAACAAAACTGCTCTACCTGGCTTTCCTGCAGAGCGGCGTGCCGACGGAGAAGTTGCCGGAAATCGAAAGCAAGCTTTTTAAGAGTTTCGACGAAAACCGCTTGGAAGAAGTCATGAAGAATGCGAAGGTCGCTTCTCCCGCCGAGCTAGACGCCAAACTCCGCAAGTACGGCTCCTCGCTCGACAAGCAGCGGCGGGCGTTCGCCGAGCGCACGATCTCGCAGCAGATTCTTCGCCGGGAAGTTGATTTTGACCCTGAAATCACGCATGACCAAATGCTCAAATACTTCCACGAGCATGAAGACGATTACAAGATCGACTCCCGCGTGAAGTGGGAGCATCTGATGGCGCGTTTCGATGCGTATCCTTCTAAAAACGCGGCGCGTCGGGCGATCGAAAAAATGGGCAACGATGTTTATTTGCGAGGCGCCCCGCTGGCCACCGTGGCCAAGCGAAGTTCACAAGGCGCCAACGCCAAAGAGGGCGGCCAACACGAATGGACCACGCCCGGCAGCCTCGCGTTTGACGAAGTCGACGCGGCAATTTTTTCCATCGAGCCGGGGAAACTGAGTCGCATTATTGAGAGCGACCAGGGTTTTCATATCGTGCGCGTGTTGGAGCGAGAAGAGGCGTCTCGCGAATCGTTCACCAAGGCGCAGGTCGAGATCAAGGAAAAGCTGCGGCAACAAATTGTCAGTGAGAGTCTGGCCACGTATCTCGACGAACTCAAGGCCCGCACCACGATCTGGACCATCTACGACGACGAACCCCAAACCGCCGAAACCGATGACGGCGCGAAGCGGCGCTGAACACGCTGTTAAAACGCAACCGCCATCACCCAGGCGGGGTTCTTGCCGACTTCGTATGTGTGTAGGCGTTTCAGCGCGCCTGTTTGGCGGTTGATCTGGAAGACGGCCAATTTTCCGGAGCCTTGCCCGGCGGCGATCAGATAGTTGCCTTGGGGTTCGATATTGAAGGAACGCGGTGTTTTTTCCGTGGGCGTTTGGCCTTGCGCCGTCACGCGGCCCGTTTTAGGATTGATCGCGAAGCATGCCAAGCTGTCGTGTCCTCGATTGGCGACATAAACAAAGCGGCCGTCCGGCGTGACTTACACATCAGACGTCGAATTCTTGCCGGTGAAATCGGCCGGCAAGGTGGAAACGGTTTGCACCGCCTGGAGCCCGCCATCTTTTTTCGACCGCTCGAATACCGTCACGCTGTTGCCCTGTTCGTCGGAGGAATAACCGACCGGCAACGTGGGGTGCAGCCAAAGGTGGCGCGGGCCGATGTTCTCCGAACGCACGACGCGCGGCGCGGCGTGTGGCGCCAACGTACCCGTTTCGGTGTTCAGATTGAATTGAAAAATCGCGTTCGGTCCGGTGTGGGGAACGTAAATCACTCGGTTGTCGGGCGAGACAGCCACCGAATGCGCGTTTTTCGCCGTGGGCGTGAAACGACCGCTATCGGAAATCAGTTTTCCCGTTTTTGAAATGCGATGCACGGCAACTTGGCCCGCGCCGTAATAAGCGGAAAGCAAGAGCCGCCCGCTGCGGTCGGTCGTGACGAAGGCCGAACTGGCGCCGACGTCAATCGCTGAAAGCGGCGTCAATCGCCCCGACTTGGCGTCGATTTGAAAACTCGCCAATTGCGACGACGAACGCAGCGCGGCGAACAAGAATCGTTGCTCGGGATCGACGCAAAGCGCGCCAGGACTACCCGCCACCGAAAGGTTTTGGCGGTCGGTCAAGGCGCCGTCGGCGTCCAACCGGTAACGGGCAATCTGTTTTTCACCGCTCACCGAAACATAGACGAATGTCTCGGCGCGAACAGGCGAAACCGCCAAAAGCAACAACAAGCCAAGTGTGAGGAAAATTTTTATCATGATGCAATCAATCCTATGTCCTGGGGAGATAATAGCCATTAGCCGGCGTTAGCGGTCTGCACGACCTCCGGCTGGGGGATTTACGCGTCGCGTCGGCTCTTGATACTTAACATTCTCTATCGGTCCCAGGGGAAGGTCAAGGTTGGCGGGTGGGCGTAGCGTTTCATGCGTAATTTTAGACGGCCGCCGGCGCCGGGCGCAAGCCGCACCGTAAAACTGGGTCCGCCAATGTGGGTTGTGTTTTTGCCGAGGGCGGCCGAGGTGAATTCATGTTCGGCGTACGCGCCGGCTTGAATGACCACGGTTCGCGCATGCAACTGATTCGTGTTCACCAGTCGGACTTCAACCGCGTCAGCCGACATCGTTTCCACCAGAGCGGCTACATCTTGCGGGAGGCCGGCGCGACGCCGCTGGGAATCGAAATACCGCAAGCGGCAATGCAAAATGAGCCGGTTTTTTCCGCCGATCAAACCGCCTTGCATCAACTCCACCAACGACTGAATACTGGCCGGACTAAACTTCAAGGCGTCGTCGGCCAAACGCGTATCGGGCGTCGAGGCATCGGCGCGCATGCCTTGCACTTGGCGGCGAACGTGGTCGAGATCGGCCCGTAAGGCCTGCTCCGGAAAGTTCGCATTTTTGCCGTGCAGGTAGTCCAACCAAGCGTTCGCCGGCACGCGGGGAAGATCGTCGGCGCGCATCGAATGGTAGTAAATTTCCAGGGCGTTGTACGAGTATTTCGCCGGAGTGAAATCGTACCAGCCGTCGTCGCCGAACATGTGAGGATACACATCTTGGCCGTTCACGCGTTTCTTTTGGGCGTTGATTTTATCGATTTGCTTGCGCCAGGGGTCGAGGTATTTATCGTCGCCGGTGAGCAGGAAAGCGTTCATGAATCCGGCGAAGCCGAGGTGCGTGGTATTGCGATGGGCCAGCGAGCCGTCTTGCGGCACGACCACCGTGAACCCCCAGCCGTACACGCCGCCGTACCATTTGCCGCTGGTTTCGCCGCCAATGGCGCCATCGAGCCCGATATTCGAGGGAATGATCTGGCCGTTGTCGCGCATGCGTTGCCGCCAGGCGTCGACATACTCCAAAAGCCACCGCTTGTATTTGGGTTCGCGGTTGAGCATGTACGCGTTGAGCGCCAGCGATGTGGCGGCGAGATTCGAGGGGTGGTCGCCCGCGACGTCGTTGTAGTCCTTGAAATGCGCGATCATTTGCTCGTAGTTTTCCTCGCCGTGCCCTAAATCGAAACGGTTAGCTATTTCGATGGGGTCGCCCGCCCAATCGACGCCCGTGGCCTTGCGCAGCATCGGTCCTCGACTGCCGTTGATCAGGCTGCGAATGATTTTGTGTTGGGGATCGTAGTTCGGCGCGCCGGGATCTTCCCCCATGTACAACCCGGCGTACCGCCGAACCCGCTGGCGGAACCGCCGGTTATGGGGATCGGAAAGTCCTTGCAGATTGAAAACCGTGAGCCCTTAGCTGTGGTGCAGCCAATCGAACTTGGTGGGAAATTCCTTGTAATACATGCCGTCGCTGGCGAAGGGAATTCGGCTTGACGTTTTCGCTTCGGTGAACTGGCGGAGGTGTCCCTCCCAGGCTTTTTTGTAGAGCCGCAAGACTTCGTCGTCGGCGCCCAAGGCATGCAGCATGGGCCAGTGTTGGCAGTTTTCGATGGCGTCGTCGGGGCCATCGTCGCCGCCCCAGCGGGCCACGCAGAGCAAGTAGCCGCGTTGGTCGAAATACCGATGAAAAAATTCGCGGCAGGCTTCGGCGTTGGCGCCGAGTAGTTCACGCTCCAACAAGGCCCACGTCGGCGGCGATTCCGGCGTGTTGATCGTGATATCGGGCCTTTGGGCCAGCGCGTTCGAAGCGGCCAGCCAACAGAAAAAGACACACGACGCTCGTTGCAGGACAATGCGGGTCATCTTGAACGTTCTCGTTTCTTCCGAGAGTGGCGGGCGGCGAAGGCGGGCGGTGCGGTTGGCGGTTGCAAGCAACCCTACCATCCCTCCAAGCGCCTGTCCAAGATCTATTCCGGGTTATGGTGTTCTTCCGGGATATAAAGTCAAAGACGTCGCCTTGGCCTGGGCCCGCATCCAAAAAACACGGAAGAGTACTTGGAAAGGTGCTTAGCACCGTTCGCGAAATTAGTGACGCATTTGTGTAGCCATCGTCGCCAGACGGTGGGTGAGCGGTGAACCATTCCACGCTCTGGCGAGCATGGCTACGACACTAATTTTCCGCTTGATGCTTACCGCTTCGCGGTAATTAACCAAGGTAAGCATCGCTCGTGAAATTACTGCAAGATTTGTGGTGTGATGGTGTAGTTCCATTTTGGAAGCAAGTCGGCGAACTGCACGGTTGTTCGAATTACTTCCTTCATCACGTCGGTCGCTTTGCGGCCGGTTTCGTAGACGCG
>JAJRWU010000196.1 GCA_024276655.1 Planctomycetota bacterium | reverse complement strand
ATCCGTGCCATCCGTGGTTCATTTATTACACGAATAGGGCCGCTCGTGAAATGACGGGATGCACTGAGGAATAGTCACGCCGTTGCACGGCAATGAGTTTAACAATTCAAAATCGCCAAGTCGTCACTAATTTCGCGAACGGTGCTTAATACGGAAACCGTTCATCGATTTCGGCCTCCGATAACTCCGCCAGAAACGCCGAGAGCCGCTCCACCAGAACCTGCATGACTCGCTCCCCTTTCTCTTTCGTGGCCGCGTGAGGATTCCCCGAACCGCTGTTGGTGGTCAGCAGATGCCAAGGACGCGTCATTCCCACCCAGCCTCGATTGACCGCCTCGAAGCGGGTTTTGGCCGTCGCGCCGGCGTCGGCGGTCAGGCCGCCCTCTTCGGTGTGCGCCACCAAATGCGGGAAGTAGGCCAGCGCCAGCGAGGTTTCCATTTCGCCGGCATGATCTTCAGGCTGGCTGAAAATTTCCTCGTAAACGCCGTCCAACGATTTGAACCAATCGCACACAAACACCTGCGCTGGTGTTTTTCCCGCCAGGTGCCGCAACAGAGGTTTGAGTTCGTTGCCGCCGTGGCTGTTCAACAACAAGATTTTCCGCACGCCGCTCTTAACGCAAGAGGCAATCAAATCGGACACGACCTGATACAACGTGGCGGGATCGATATTCATGGCCAGCGGCAGTTCGCGCATGTTCGTTTCGGTGCCGTACGGAATCGTCGGCAGGAGCACCACGCGAGCGCCTCGCTCGTGCGCCGCTTGGCAAACGCGTTCGCCAATGGCGTTGGCTTCCAGCGTGTCGGTGGAGTACGGCAAATGCAGATTGTGAGGCTCGGTGGCGCCTAACGGCAGAACCGCTACTTCATATGCGTGATTTTTGGTGTATTCGTAGTTGGTCTCGGCGAGAATCCAGGGCCGCATGGCAATCCTTCCCATTCAATTCAAAATCAATTCAGTTCTTCGAGCGCGGGCAAAAGTTTCCGCAGACGCGCGCGGCCTTGCTCGGTGACGTTGGTCTGTTCCAGCCCTAATATCCTCAAACGGCGAAGCGGCGCCAAATGGCTCGCGCCGGCGTCGGAAATGGCGCCGCCGTTAAGCCACAGCTCCTCCAGGTTGGGCAGCTTGGCCAGTAGCGGCAAGCTGGCGTCGGTGATGCGTGTTTGCGAAAGGTCGAGCCAAACGAGTGCTTGCAGTTTTGCCAGCGAGACAATCGCCGCATCGGAAATGGGCGCGCCTTGCAGGTTCAAGTGCTGTAGGTTTTTCGCCTGTTCCAGGACCTGCGCGTTTTGATCGTCGAGCGGCGCCGCGGCGATGTCGAGCCAATCAAGATTTTGGAATTGGCACGCGCGGGCGATGCCTTTCGCCGTGACGCGCGTTCCGCCCAGAGCCAGCATCGTGGCGGAGGAGTCGTCTGGAATGGCGGCCAGTTGGGCGTCGTTGATGTTGAGGAAATCACGATATTGTTTATCGAGCGAAGCGTACGATTGGCCGGTTGCTTCGGCCAGCGTTTCCGGCGTGGCGCGGCCCGAATAAACCGCTCGCAGTGTTCGCACCAAGGCCCGACGATAGCGACCGCCCTGGTAGTGCATGAAAAAATGGGCCAAACCCGCCGACTGGCTGTAGAGCCGCCGCAAGTCTTCGTGTTTCTGCAAGCCGACGCGGCCCAAACCAGCCAGTTCTTCCAGCGGCAGATAAAAATTCTCGCTCAGCCGCCGCACGCGAGCGAATTGCAAACGCCGGGCGTCGACGCCGCCCACCGTGAAACAGACGCCCGGCGCCGCGCTGCCGCGGCGCTCCAGCGATTCCATGTAAGTCGCGACGGCTTCAATTAGCCACATGTTATTTCGTTCGGCCACGGCGCCCGCCACGGCGCCCGTCTCTTGGAACAATTGGTGGGTGGCTTCATGACGCCAAGTGGCCAGGGAAGGCGACGCGTCGGCAAAAAAATACGCCTTCTTCCCCCAACCCGTAGGCGCGGCGTGTTCGTCGAAATAAATGCCCACCGTGACGTCAATCTGAGGTTGCAGCGGACGCAACACTTCCACGTACTCCGCCTTGTCGCGAAACAGCACCACGCCGAGTTTCTGGCGCCGCCGCGGAAAGGCCGACGCCTCTCCCGCCAAGCGGCGGCGAAGCACCGCAGCCGACAGCCAGTACTCGCTGAAAACCTGCCGCCAGGCGTCGTGCAATTCCTCCAACGTCTGGCCGAGAAACAGGCCCTGCTCCGGGCCGTGGTTGGTCAGAATCCGGTAGTGCGGGGTGTCGATTCGCCAATACTCGCCGGCCTTCCAGCCATAACGAGGATCTCGCAGCCGCATCTTTTTCACTTGCGTTGGGCGCGACTTGCTCTGTGGCAACACGCGTCCGGCGGCGGCGTGTTCCGGAAAGACACTAAGCGTTTCATGGACCAAGCGGTAGGCGGCGGCTATTCGATTCGTCTCGGCGGCTTGTTTCGCCAACGCGTACAACGCATCGGCATGCTCACTACGGACTTTGGCAAAACGCCGCCGCCAAAACTGCACGTTGCGGGGCTCTGTATTACCTCGCGCCCCGTTTCCAAGCTCTTTGTCGACCGGCTTTGGCGATGTTTTCCGTGGCGGGAAAAAAAGATAGATGCGTCCTGGATCTCGCGGCACGATCGCCGAGCGCGTCTCTTTTGCCTGTTCGGCAAGCCCCAGGTCGTCACATTTTTCGGCCAGTTGCTGCAATTCAGCATGATATTTTTTCAGTAGCGCGGCGTGCGATTGTGCAATCGTGGGCT
>JAJRWU010000195.1 GCA_024276655.1 Planctomycetota bacterium | reverse complement strand
GGGAACCGAGAAATTCTGGAACGACGGCGCGGGCGGCGAAGCGATTTTGCAAATTCGCGCCGCCGCGTTATGCGACGACGACCGCCTCGCAAAATTCCTGGCCGCTCGCCCCGGCCGCCCATTCCACCCAAACGTCCAAGCGACATCACCAAATATGGCCACCTAAAAAAAGGAGCCGGTTCCTGCACCCTTGGAGCGCGCCGCGGAACCGCCGCGACGCTCAGGGTTCGCCATCTTCACGGGGCAAACAAAAAGCCCGGCATTTCAAAAATGCCGGGCTTTTATTGTCGGAGCGTGTTTTGCGCCTGATCTTTAGCTCGCTTTTTATTCCGCAAGATTGATCAGTTGTCCTTTTTCTCGGGCTTGTTGGCGGCGTCTCCGCGTTTTCCCGTTCGGGGCCGTCCGCCTTTCTTGCCGCCCTTTTTACCGGCTTTATCACCGCGCGGACCGCCTCGATTTTGGAAGGCTTTCTCCAGTTCGGCTTTAGTTAATACGTCGTCGCGGTTGGCGTCGGCCCGGGAAAGACGTTCCCAAAACTGCTCGGGCACTTCATCCTTGGACAGCTTGCCATCGTTGTTCTTGTCCATGCGTTTGAACATTTCGCCTGGATTGGGCCGACCGCCGCCGGGGCGTTGCCCTCGCATCTGGGCCATGGCGGCTTCCAGTTCCGCTTTCGTGATGGCGTTGTCGCTGTTTTTGTCGGCTTTCGACAGACGCGCCCAAAATTGCTCGGGCACTTCATCCTTGGACAACTTGCCATCGTTGTTTTTGTCCATGCGTTTGAACATTTCGGCTGGATTGGGCCGCCCGCCGCCGGGGCCTCTGCCGCCCCGTCCTCTGCCATCTCGTCCTCTGCCATCTCGCCCTCCGCCGCCGCGTGCTTCCAACTCTGCCTTGGTGATGGCGCCGTCTTTGTTTTCATCGGCGGCGGACATTCGGGCCCACACTTGTTCAGGCACTTCATCCGCGACCAGCTTGCCGTCGTCGTTTTTGTCGAATCGTTTCATGATTTCCTCCGCCGAAGGCCGCTGGCCATCGGGCCCGCCGGGTCGTCCTTTACCGCCGCCTTTTCCACCGGGCCGCCCTTTGCCTTTAACGCCGGGGCGTCCCTTGCCTTTTCCGCTGCGGCCGTTTTTTTGAAATGCGGCTCGGGCGGCTTCGCGTTCCTGCTCGTTGAGTTTGCCGTCGCCGTCTTTGTCGAAACGTTTAATGGCCTCGGCTCGGCGGTCTCCGTTTTTGCCTCGTTGGGGGCCTTCATCGGCCCTGACGGCGGTCGCCAAACAGCCGATGGCCAACACGAACGAAAGAGAGCCAATACTTTTCATGTTTGAAACTCCTGCTGGAAAAAAATGAAGACCCACCGCCCAGGGGGCCGCTGGACAACCATTCAGACGGGACGACCTTTCAGATTTGGCGGGACGCCCGGAAGTTCATTTCCCCAAAGGTCGACACCGCTATTAACCCGTCGCCAGGACGAAGGTTTCGCCAGACTGCGAGAAATGGAAAGATTCAGCGCGTGGCCCTATCGCACCAACAGCGGAAATCTCGCCAATGGGTGGCGTGAAGGCGGTTGCAATGACCGACAAACCGGCGGATTTCTTGCCGTCGATCACTGGAACCCCGCCGACTTGTTAGTCAAACTGGCTTTGTTGGTCAAATAGTAAGAAAGTGTGGAAAAATTACTTTCCGGTTCAGAAGCCTGGCTTTTTGCCGAGCGGCAGAAAATAACTTACCCGCACGCAGTGGGAGTCCGTGAGTTTTTTTGGGTTCCGCCTACGCGGGAATGACCGTTTACTGATTCACTCGCTTGCGCTTCGTGCTTGTATTACGTAAATCTTCATCTGCGGCTCGCCTTTCAAAAAGCCGGGCTTCTCGGACGCCAATTCGGGAGCTGGTTGTTCCACACCTTCTGAGCCAACCCGCCGCGTTGGCGTCGCCATCGCTACTCTCGCCAAGGAAAATGTCGATGCGTTCACTCGCCCTTTTTTGCTGCCTGCTTTTATTGTCTGCCGCCTTGAACCTGGAAGAAAACATGATGGCCAACGACGTCGCCGCTTCGCTGAGCCAACTGCTACGGGAGCACAACCAGCCCGTCGAACATCTGGCCGCTTGGCCGGAGCTGAAACCTTCGGTCGGCGAAGTCTATCGGCGGGGAGCTTACATTTTTTTTGATTTGCGCAAGACCAGCGGCGCCGTGCAGGTGAGTTTTCCCCGGCTGAATAATCGGGTGGCGACGGTCCGACGTCTGGGCGACACAACCAAATACGACTCGAAAAAAGCGGAAATCAAACTGACCCAAACGCCGCGTGTTTGGACGATCTCGCTTCCACCGTCAAAAACAAAGAACAAAAGCCGCGTGGTCGTGCTGGAACTGAAGGGCGCCCCGCTGCTCACAAAAGAGATTTTCACGATTTCCCCCTCGGCCGATGGCGGCATCGTGTTGCCGGCGCATCATGCGGAAGTGCATGGCGAGAAATTGCAGTACGAACCGTTGCCGCACAAAAATACGGTCGGTTATTGGGTTGATGTCAAGGCCTGGGCGCGTTGGAGTTTCACGGTCGTAACGCCGGGCGCGTACGAGTTGGAAATTTTGCAGGGATGCGGCAAGGGGCACGGCGGCAGCGATGTCGACATTCTTATCGACGGGCAAGATTCTTCCTTCCAGGCGGTGGTCTCGTTTCAAGTGGAGGACACCGGCCACTTCCAAAATTTCCGCCGCCGCCAACTCGGCCAGGTGCAGTTCAGCAAACCGGGGCGATACACACTCGAAATTCGGCCCCGTAAATTAGCCGCCAAAGCCGTGATGGACGTCCGCCAAGTGCGGCTCACGCCCGTTAATTCCACCGACAAAGACTGACCCACGCCCTCATGCCAACGGCGTCATCGGAAAAGGCGGAATGCTCCCACCGCATTCTTCTTGGCATAACCGGCGCCGCCGGCGCCATCCGACTCGCTACTCGCGGGGGCGGCGATTATTGCAGTGAAAGTGTGCCTACCCGCACATTCTCATAACCTACACTTCGCCAGAACCATAAAGTAGATTACCCGCCCGAGTTATCGCACCGTCGTACAAAAGGCGTGATTTGTTCGACATGCAAAAGGCCGGTTGAAAGTCGGATGAAACATGAGTAACGAGAATTCCCAGACCGAAGAACTGCTTGCTGAGTTCATCGACGAATCGGTGGAAGGTCTGCAAGATCTGCCCGATTTGTTGGACGCCTTTCGGCAAGACCCGGCCGATTCTGATTCGATCAACAAAGTGTTTCGCTCCGTCCATTCGGTCAAGGGAGGCGCGAGTTTCCTGGGCTTGATGGCGATCAAACAGTTTGCCCATGCGTTGGAAAACGCCCTCGACGACGCCAGAAACGGCAAGCTCGATATCACCGAGGAATTGCAGCGTTCACTGGTCGATGGTTTCGACATGCTTGGCGAAATGCTGCAACAGGTGCTCCAAGGCGAGACATCACCCGATCTTTCGCCGGAAGCCGAGGAACTGCTCAACCGCGTTCAAGAGCAGGCGGCCAAGGCGCAGGGTGATTTATCACCCGAGGAATGCCTGCTCAACGAAGTGCTGGCGCTGGCCGAGGAAATGGACCACTCAGACGTTCCCCAAGCCCTCGACTGGGCGACAAAAATCCGCGCCCTGGCGCAAACCGCCGCCGGCGACGAAGAGGAAGAAGCCGCCGCCACCGCCGACGCCTCACCGCAACAGTTTATCGGCGGCGCTTTCATGCTCGGCAAGACCGACGCAACGGAAGCCGTTGCCAAACTGTTGCAGAGTTTCATCGCGATTGAAGAACACAACTACGACAAAGCGAAAGCCGCCGATTTCCTCGCAGCCGCCAAGCAACTCCAACAATTGACCGAGAAAGCCGGCGAAGCCGAGCACGGCGAAGCGATCAATAAGGCGATCACGAACCTGAAGATGATTGTCGACAGCCCGTTCGATCTCGACGGCATGTTGTTGAGCACATCTTGGGAAAATCTGCCGCCGGTGCTGACGGCCCTCCAAACTGCCGCGACGGCGGAAACCGAAGCCGCCGCCGATCGTGAGAAGGCGTCGTCAAAGTCGGCCGACAGCTCCGAGGCTTCGTCGGAAAACTCGCCCAAAAAGAAGACGCGTTTCCTCCGCGTGCGGGAAGAAAACGTCGACGAATTCCTCGATGACGTCGCCAGTTTGTTTATCACCGGCGAGCGGCTCAAGGACGTGCAACAGCGGCTTTCCAGTGAATTCCCCACGCACGCCGTGGTGGAGGAACTGCGGCAGATCAATGCCCATTTCGGCGCCCAAACATCGAACCTGCAACAGAGCGTGGTCGCTCTGAGAAAGGTGCCCATTCGCGGTCTGTTCTCGAAATTTCCGCGCATGGCGCGCTCCCTGGCGGCCGACCTGGGAAAGAAGCTCGATGTCCATCTGGTGGGCGAGGAAACGGAAGTCGACAAATCGCTCACCGAAGATCTCGACGCCCCGCTTTCGCACATGGTGCGCAACGTTTGCGATCACGGCATCGATTCGCCCGAAGAACGCGTTGCACGCGGTGTGAATGAAGTCGGCAACCTGTGGATGAAATGCGAAACCACGCGCACGCACGTTATTATCAGCATTCAAGACGATGGCCGAGGAATCGACCCTGAAAAAATTCGCAGCATCGCCATTAACAAAGGGCTCATCACGCCGGCGCAGGCCGCCGCGATGAGCGAACAAGAATCGATTGAACTGATTTTCCTGCCAGGATTCTCAACCGCCGAAACAGTCTCTGATATTTCCGGACGCGGCGTCGGCATGGACGTCGTGCGCACCGCGGTACGCGATCATAACGGCGATCTCAAAATCGAATCGACGTTGGGAAAGGGCACCACTTTCCACCTAGTGGTTCCGATACAAAAGGCGGTCATCGTGGTGGACGGCCTGCTGGTGAACCAAGACGGCAACCGCTATGTGGTGCCGTTCGAGTTCATTCGCGAAATCGTTGAGTTGGATCAAGAGAATATCAAAACGGTTCAGGGACGTTCGGTGGTTTCGGTGCGAGGAGAACTGTTTGCCGCCCAATCGCTTTCAGAAGTGCTGGGAGATGCGCCCGCCACAGACAACGCCGATTCCGACCGCACGCCCATCGGAGTGCTTGTCTCTTCCAAGGGCGGCAACGTATGCCTGATCGTGGAACAGGTTCTCGGACAGCGAAAAGTCGTCGTGAACGACATCCGGGAAACGCTGCCAACCACGCAATGCGTGGGCGGCGTGGCGCAACTGGGGGCGGGCAATTTGTCGCTGGTGCTCAGCGTGCCGGACATCATCGAATCGATGTGCTCCGACAAGCTCGATTTCCAACGCGACGAAGAAACCGCCGACGTCTAGGCGAGCGGCAGATGAAAATTTACCTAATACAAGCACGAAGCGCAAGCGAGTGAATCAGCAAACGGTCATTCCCGCGTAGGCGGGAACCCAAAAAACTCACGGACTCCCGCTGCGTGCAGGTAAGTTATTGTCCTTGCGATGGATCTAAAGCCCTCGCCTTCAGACGAATCCTTTAGGTTTTTCTTGGGTGGCAAGGGTTCGGTCACCACGAAGAAATCCAGTGGAAGGAAATGTAACCACTACGGCACAGAGGGCACCGAGATTTTTTTTGGCGTCTTTGTCTCGGTGCTCTCTGTGTCCTCTGTGGTGATTCTTCTTTTTCATTGGCTGCCTCTTGAGGAAGGTTGCGTGTTTTCTTTTGTCGCGTGCGAAGGACTTCAGTCCGTAGCTCACGACTTCTTTTGCCGAACCTACCGGCTTCTAGCCAGTAGTCGTTGAGTTTCCGCCGCTCGCTCTAACGGCTGTCTATTCCGTGTTTTTCGGATGCGGGCAAGGCCCAAAAGGTTAGACGTCTTTGGTTTCATATTCCGGAAACATCTGGCTGTGACGCGCTGCGGTTTGCGGCGCCGTCGAACAATGCGTTGCGGTCGTAGGCTTTGAGTGCGATGAACGCAGCGGCGGCGTAGCCCGCCAGACTCAAAAACAATAGCAGCATTTCCGCAATTGGGGCTCCTTCTCCGATCATGCAAAACCAAGCGGTAAGGGCTGTGCAGGAAACAACATAAGCGGCCAGCCGAATCGCGGGACGACCACCCGCGAAGACACACGCCGCCCCCGTGAGGCTGATGAGCGAAAGGGCGGCGATGAGTTGCAACGCTAGGCCCAATATGGCCCAAGGGAATTCCGTATATCTGGCAACCGCCAACAGGACTGACAAGAAGACCATGGCGGAAATCGCATTCCACAGAGAAAATGTTTGGTCGGAAGCCGAGCCGCCGTTCAGACATTTTCGCGTCGCCCAGAATGAGAGCGTTCCGCGCCCCACCGCCGTGAACGTGAAGGTCGTGACGCTCACGCACAGTACGAGGCTTCCGTAGAGCGCCACGTCGCCGAGCAACACGTTCGACAGCAAAAATGTGATGCCAATATTAGCCGCCAACGCCACGCCGAATCGCACCGCGAATGAACCGCGTCCCGCCGCCAGCCAAACCGCAAAAACATTCGTTTGCCCCAGTAACACACCTACAAGAAACATGCCCCACCAACTATCTTCCGGACTTAAGAACGCCCTCACGTCAACACACAACGTGCCAATAACCAACAACAGCAGCGGGATTCGGTTGGGGGACGTCATCGATTTTATACCGCTTGCGGTTGAAAATGTCGCATTTTTCGTTTAACGGCAAGCCGAAGGCGGCTGCGTTTTTGGAATTATTCGAACGCGTTGGCTCAAAACACAGCCGCCTTCGGCTTGCCGTTAAACGAGCCATTGTTAGCCGT
>JAJRWU010000194.1 GCA_024276655.1 Planctomycetota bacterium | reverse complement strand
TATTATCTCGACGAATTCACATTTCGATTCAACCGTCGCAACTCAAACTCACGCGGCAAGCTGTTCTATCGCTTGGCACAACAGTCCGCGCAGGTTGCTCCCGCTCCGCTCGATTCCCTGACCAACCACAACCCCTAGGGGCCGGTGGAGTCAAGTAAATACCCCTATTCTCCAATGACAAATGGCTAATGAAAAATAACTATTGATAAATTTCTTCTTCCCGTGCAAATCAGACAATTATTTCTCGAACGGTCCTAAGCGACGGAAAAGAACCTATAATTCGTAAATTTTCATCTGCCGCTCGCCTAGCGGCCTACAAACCGCTTGGGCGCCGCCAAGCTCTGAAAGAGACGCCGACAACCATGACGTTCAACTCTTCCACGCTGCACAGCCTTCGCAGAGTTTTTCAGCAGGGATTTGTCGTCCATGATATCGCGGAGCCGCTTGTTTCCTTCGACGACACAACTCCGGCGGAGAAGGTCAGAGCGTTCATGGCCGCCAACCGCTTTGAAATCGTGGGTATCCGCCAGAAAGGGCGCGTCGAAGGTTATGTGGACATTGCCGACCTTGGGTCGGGCGTATGCGCCGACCATATTCAGCCGTTCGACGAAACGCAAGTCATTCTGGATTCAGCAGCGCTGGCCGACCTTGTGTTAGCGTTCAAGGACCGACGCCGTCTTTTTGTTTCAATCCTAGGGCGTGTGGGCGGCATTGTGAGCCGCACCGACCTGCAAAAGCCGCCTGTTCGCATGTGGCTGTTCGGCATGGTGACCCTGATCGAGATGCGGTTAAGCCGGTTGATCGAACAGTTCTGCCCTGGTGAGAAATGGAAACAATTTCTTTCGGAGGGGCGGATCCTGAAGGCGGAGGAGTTGCTTGCCGAACGCATTCGCCGCAACCAAGAATTGTCGTTGTTAGATTGTCTGCAACTGTCGGACAAAGCTCAGATCATCGCCCGCAGCGAGGGGTTGCGTGGTTTCACCCGTTTTCAATCCAGGCGGCAGTTGGAGGATGCGGCGAAGATGCTGGGGAAACTGAGGAACAACCTAGCGCATTCTCAAGACATCATCACCGGCGACTGGGAGACCATCGTGTCTCTTTCGGAAAGCCTCGATGCCGTGCTTGAAGGGCCGCCAGGGTTGAGAGAAGGAATTTGTCAATAAGTTGTCTCCGGCTTTACCCTTCGATGGTAAAACCGCCGGAGGGCGTCTGTGGGGTTGCGGCGGGGAAAGCGACGGGCGGCAAGCCGCCGTTGGTGCGGGTGTCAAACCCGCCGGCGTGGGGCGCCGGGAGGTCGGCGTTGGCTTGATTGGCCGCCAGTTGGATTTCGGCTTCGGCGGCGGTCACTTCTTGGGGCGCGTAGCTTTTTCTCAGGGCGGGGTCGGGCGCTTCGGGCATCAGTTCGCAAAGCTCTTCCCAGGTTTGCCGCTCTTCGTCGAGCACGTTCAGGATTTTCCGCATTTCCTCGGCGTCATGGCTGTGTTGCACGGCCGTCAAGGCCTGGAAGAGAAACAGATAGATCTTGAACACGTTGTAGCTGGTGGCGTCGTCGTCGCGTCGGACGGTGGTCATGAGTTCCACAACCACGCCCCGGCAGCGCGTCAACGATTCAAAAGCGGCTTCGGAGTCGTTTTCCTCCCAGTGACGCATGGTCTGCTGTGCGAAACGAATGGCGCCGCAAATCAGCAGCAGCCTCAGTTTCTGAGGCGTGGCGGTGGTGAGTTGGGTCTTGAGGTACGATTCGCGCGCGGCATTGTCCATGGCGGCAATGTCCTTATTTGGGCGGAGGTAGCGCGGGGCGAGAAAACACGACGGGCGGTCTGCGGGAAAACGGCCAGCCGGCGCCGGCGAGGCGACAAAACAATACGGTTATGACCGTTGTATCGACACTAACGGATCGCGGTTCTTAGACGATGTGCAAAAATTCGCCGACCTTTCACCCGCCGATCGTTCGTTTCGCTCCAGGGTGTTTCTATTTCCTGAACGATAAAGGCGCGACAATTTGCAACCCCTGGATAGCCGTTTGGCTGTTCTGTAACTTGCTGATGGTTTCCTCCAGCCGGAAAAATTCCTTGAGGAGTCTGTCTCGCTCCCGCTCGATACGCGAGGTTTGGGCTTCGATGCGTTCATCGTTGATGCCGACTTTTCTCGTCAGCGTGGCGGCCCGCGTGATCAACAATGAGGAACCTTCGCCAGCGAGGGTCTCGAGGAGTTTGTCGAACTTGTCGACCACGCCGAGATCGTCCTTGGTGAAAAACTCTTTCACGGCGGCGGGGTCGGCGGCGAATTTGGCTTTAAGCTTTGAGGTGTCTAGAGAAAGCTTGCCGTTGTCCTTGACGTCAATGCCCACCTCTCCCAACGACTGGATCGACCCCACGCCGAAATAGCGGTCGGTGAGCAACGACGAGAGCTCCGTGTCGACGCGAATCGCTTCGTTGGATCCAAATAGAATTCCCGTGCCGCCGGTTGTTTCATCGAAGAGGGTAAAATCGTCGAGCGTGTCGCGCAGGGTATTGTACTGGTCGACAAACAGTTGGGCGGTGGAAATCAGCGTCGAATCGGTGGGCGAGACCGTAATGTTCACCGCCGAAGTGCTGGGGCCATTGACGCTCAGACTGACGCCGTCGATCAGTCCGTTGAAATTATTGGTCTGCGAGGAGACGAGCACTCCGGAGCTATCGTCGGCGGAGCCGAACAGCAAGAGGGCGTCTTGCGCTTTCACGATTTGCGAAAAGTCGAAGGCTGCGTCTCCCGTCTCGACGACAATCTCGCCGGCCTTTCCAGCCAACTGACTCACCAACGACAGCCGATGCGGCGTGACGCCCGTTCCGTCGCTAAAAGAACTGGCCGATACATTGGCGTTCAACGCGTTCACGCTGTTGACAACATCCTGCAGCGTGTCGGTGGCGGAAATATTGACCGTGAACGTGTAGGATCCGTCGATCGATTTCTTGGTCGTGCCGCTGAAATCTTTATCGACCCCAGTGCCGACCAATCGCAGTTCGGTCGCCGTAGACCCCACGCCAACTTCGGTGACCTTGAGGTTGCCCACGCCGGCGGCTTCATCGATCAGTTCGACGCCATCGCCGGTGCTGTTGATTTGCGCCGTCACGTTGACGCTCGAGAGGTTGATCTGGTCGATCACGTCGCCGATCGTATCGACGCCGGGCAGTCGCGTGTCGATGGTGGCGGCCGCGCCGGCGGAGTCGACGATGATAAACTGCCCGGCGCTCACTCCGGAGCCGCCGTTGAGCGATGAAAGCAACGCGTTTTCGCCAATATATTTGAGATCCAACGAGCCGCTGTTGCTCGAATCGGCTGCGGCGTTGAGCGTCAGTCCTAGTGCGTCGGCGGTGTTGGTGGCGTCGCCGTTGGCGATGATCAAATTGTTGGCCAGCGAGCCGGAGGTATCGGTCAGCGTGATGCCGTTACGCGCCTGATTAACCGATGCGGTAATGGCTGACGCCGATCCGTTGATCGCTTCTATTACGTCTTCGAGCGTTGCCGCAGTCGACAAATCGACGGTGCTAGCCACGCCGGCCCGGTCGGTAATATCGAGATTTCCCAAGGTTCCCAAACCGGCGCCGCCGCGCAGGCTGTTGAGCAGCGGGCCTTTCAGTCCGCTTTGCAGTTGGCGGCTGGTGATGACACCGGCAACGGCCGCGCCGGTCAGGCCAAGATCTTCCGCAACGGAGCCGCCCAAGGCGCTGCTGACGGTAAACGAACCGCCGCCGGAGGTCAGGTCGGTGAGCACGATTTGATCGCCGCTGGCGGAAAGGTTCGCCGAGAGGCGCGTGGGGTCGGCGGCGTTGATCGTGGCGATCAGGTCGCCCAGCGTTTTCTCGGTTCCGGCTGCAATGGCGGCGCCGCCGGTGGTGGTGGCGGTGTCGGTTACGTCGATGATTCCCGAGCCATTGCCGCCCGCTCCCACGGCTGCGGTAAACAGCGCGCTGACACCGGTGTCGGTCGTGACGGCCGCGATAATATCGGTGGCTGTGGTCGAGCCGGCGTCGATCTTGAAGGTAAGTGTTTTATTGAGTGGGTCGGTGGCGTCGTAGACCACCGTTTCGTTGCCTTTGGTGATGGCGGCGTCGTCGACAAACACGATCTTAACGCCGTCGCCCGTAGCGCCGGCGGCCACGGCGGTAATCGCCACCTGTGCATTAACGCCGCCCACCGCCGTGGTTGTGGCGGTGGCTTGCGTATCGGCCTTAGCGACTGTTTGGAAATCGATGAACAGCGAAGCGGAGCCATCGCGGAAAGTGACATCAAGATCGGGCAGCGCATCGCTGATGCGAACGCCGTTGTCGTCGTTGAGCAGGTTGTAGTTGAGGCCGGAATAGAGTTTCAAAATATCGGCGCCGGTGGTCGTGGAAGCTGCAACATCAATACCGCCGAGGCCCAAATCGGCGGCGGTCGACCCACCGGAAATTTCCTCCACTTTCAAATTACTCGTTCCGCCGCTGGTGTCGACCAAACGGAAGGAGTCGCCCTTGGTTTCGGCGGTTATTTGAATGGTGCTATCGCCGTTGATGGCGTTGAGCACGTCGTCCACGGTTCGGCTGAATCGCAGGTCGACCACCGTCGAGGCGCCGGAGCGATCGGTAATGCGAATTTTTCCTCGTTGCACGCCGGCGCCCGCGTTCAAGCGGTCGAGTTCCAGGCCCGTGTCAACGCCGCCGCCAAAACGAAAGGAAAACGAGCCCGCTCCGATGGGGTCGGTGACGCTGGCCAGCCCCGTGCTGACAAACTGCTGCGCCTGCACTTGCCGAACCGGCGTGAACTGAAACACGCCGCTAGGCGGGTTGCCGGTGATTGTCGCGGAAAGTAAACCGGCATTGCTCGAGGTGGCCGACTTGGCGTCGAAGACCGCGTCTTTCTTCAACCCCTGGACCGAGAACTGAACTCCCAGCACTTTCGCCGCCAATTGGGTGACCGCCACCTGCTGGGCTTTCAGCCGTTGGTTGCGGCTAAGAAGCAGGGACCGCGGGCGCGCCGTGATCTGGAGCAGTTGCGCAACCGTTTCCTGGATCGGCAACCCGGTGGCCAGACCAATAGTGGATTGGATGCGTCCCATAGCCAGCCCTGCGGCGCCGCGGCGCGAACTCACCTATCGGACGAGCCGTTAGGGATTCATGATTTAAGGTGAAGGACAAATTCGTCTACCCAACGCTACTCCATCATTTATTATTTCGACGTACGCCGGCGCAACCTTAACGGTCGCATCGGTTTTTTAGGTTTTAATGATATTGCGGCCGGCGTTCGTTTGCCGTGAGGCACAAAAAAACGCCGGGCCGCCCTCAACCAGTGGCGGCCCGGCGTGCTATTCCGGTAATTTGAAACCTTATCGCAACAGGGCCAGCACGTTCTGCGGGTTGCTGTTCGCGATCGACAACACCGACGTACTCGACTGCACGAGAATTTGGGCTCGCGTGAGTTTGGCGCTTTCCGCGGCAAAGTCGGCGTCTCGGATCGCACTTTCGGCTTCCGTCAGGTTGGCCAACGTGTCGTTCAAGGTGAAGATATTCGATTCGAGCGACGTCTTCTGGAAGGCGCCCAATCGACCTCGAAGCGAAGTAACCACCGTGATCACTTCGTCGACCACCGCAGCCGCGCCGCTGACATTCGTATCCAACGCCTTGGCGCCGCCGGAGCGAAGCTCGAACAGACGTCCGTTCACGCCGCCCAACGTGGCCGTGCTAACGCTCTGAATACCAAGCCGAGCTTGCTGGTTGCTGACAACATCGGGGCCGAGTTGGAACAAGGCGCCGCCGCCAACAATCGAGAAGTTGAACTGCTGGTTGTCGGTCACACTCTGGGCGACCGAGAAGCTGAGGTCCAGCGAGGAAGTATTGATGGTGGCTTTCAAACCGCGGCCGATCGCTTGAATGCCGTTGATGCGGGCGTTCACATCGGTGCCCGTGTTTCGGGCGGAAGCGGCGCCGGTGCTGTCTGTCAGGGCAAAGGTGCCGCTGAGAGCCTTGACCGACACAAAGGCTTCGGTGCCGAAAGAGGTCGAGGTGAAGGTCAGGCCAACATCGGCTTGATCGGCGTTGCCCACGAACGCGGCGCCTTGAACGGTGCCGCTCTCCACCACGCCGCCGGTGAGCGTGAGTGAATCGGTGGTGGTTACCAGGCCGTTGCCGTTGGCGCCGCCGTTGGAGGCCGTGAACTGGCTGCTCAGCGAGGTGTTGATGGCCGAGATCACCTGGTCGGCGTTGGTCAGGCCTTGGTCGATATTGACGGTCAAGGTTTTGGTGGCGCCATCGTAGACGGCGGTCTCATTGCCGGCGGTGATCGAATCATCGTTCACGTAAACGATCGAAACATTATCAAACGCGGCGCCCTGTTGCACGGCGGTCACGGAAACCCGAGCCGTATCGCCATTGACGGCGATCGAAGTGCCCGAGGCTTGCTGATCAACCGAGGTAACGCCCGTGGTCGAAAATGCGAGGTCGGAACTGGTGGCCGACAAAATGCCCGAACCATCGCTGCCGGCGCCGTTGCTCACCGAAATCCCAAAGTTGTCGGTCAGCAATGAGTTGGCGGGGTCGTCGAAGAAGGCCAGCAAATCGCTCGCCGTGGTGGTCACTAAGCCGTTGGCGTCGGACGCCAAGTTCACGATCAGCGTATCTCCCCGACCGCCCGAGGTCAGAATATCCCCAGCGGAGGTGTCGGGAATGGCGTTGGCGTCCGCATCGGCGCCGAGGCCGCCGGTGAGGTTGGTCGCGGTGACTGCCGCGATGGCGCCGCCAGCCGTGCTGACAACTTCCGCCGTAAACGTGCCGCCGAGCGCCGTATTGATCTGCTGGGCCAGTTCCTCGACCGTGGTCGAGGCGACCGCGATATTAACCGTCAGTGTGTTGTTTGCAAACGAGATACTGGTGCCTGTCGTGGAGTCCGCGACCACGACCTGAATGTTGTTGCCATCGGTTCCGTAGGCGTTGGAGCGAATTCGGATCTGATCGGCGTTGGTGTTGAAACCGAGCGTTACGTCGGCCTGCACCAAATCGGCGTCGATGGCGCCGGTTCCGTCGCTGGTGCCGAAGTCGGCGGCGGCGAACGACTGGCTGGCTAGGTCGTCGGCGGCCAAGGCGGCCTTGATGTCGGCGGCGGTGGTGTTGTTGCCGGTCGTGTTGCCGGTGGCCACGCTGAACTTCAATACTTTGTTGTCGGCGTCGTAGACAATAACTTCATTGCCCTTCGTGATTTTGTCGTCGTCGACAAAGACGACTCGCACGCCGTCCAAATCGGAGCCTTTTTGCGTGGCCGTAAACACCAACGACGAATTCGCCGCAGCGGAGTCCTTGACCGACGAGGCGAAGCCACGGTTGTCGGTAAGGCTCAAAACGGAGTTGGCGGCGCCGGCCACCAGCCGGAGGTTGGCAGGATTATCGTTGGCCAGAAATTGCACTAAGTTGTTCGTCGAGGCGGAGCCCACGGAGGCGAAATCCTGGAAGGCGGATACCGCCACATTCTTGCCGTCGTTACCGGAAGCCAAGCTGGCGGTGATCACATCGCTGAGCCCGGTCGTGACATTGATGGCGGCAATCACTTCGTTGGCGTCGGCCGCGATGCCGCCGCCGGTCACGCCGCCGGAGAGCGTGGAGGCGTTCGTGGTGGCGAACAGTTTGCCGGTGCCGTCATTGTCGGCGGCGGAAGTGATGCTGAAGAGTTCCGCCGCTCGCTTGGTGAGGTTGTCTTCATTGGCGGCGGTCAGACCGGTGCCGTTGCCCGCGGCGTTGGCCAGTTGCGAAATCACGTTATTGGCCGTGCTCACGCCCTCTTCCACATAGAGGAACAGCGTGCCGGCTTCGGCGCCCGTGTTGGCGGTGTTGCCAACTTCATCGCCGGCCGTAATGGTTCCCAAGGCGGATCCGTCGATCGTGCCGGTGCCGTCGCCATCGCCGGCGGAGTCGTCGAAGGCGACGGTGAACGCTTGTTGTGCGTTGAGCTGCACGCCTTCGATCGCGGTTTTGATGTCCGATACGTTGGTGGCGGCGCCGTTGTTGATTGTCAGCGTGAGAACGTTGGTGTTCGCGTCGTAGGCGGCGGTCGGCGTGGCTGTCGCGACAGCAGCGCTCGTTTGCAACACCACGCTCAAGTCATTGAAAGCCGAACCGGCCGTGGTGGCTTCGATAATAAAGTCGTTGTTGGAAACACCGCCGGCCGCTCCGGCGAACGTAACACTGGCGCGGGCCTTTTGGGCGTCGGCCGAGTATTCAACATACTCCGCTTGCAACGCGCCGCGGGTCGAGGTGTTGGTGCCCGTGACGCCGTTGAAGTTGGTGGAGGTGGCGCCTTCGATCGAAACATTCACCAAGCGGGCGGCTTCCGCGTTGCCCTCGAGCGCGGTCTTGATTTGAGCGGCCGTGTCGTTGCCGCCGCTGTCGAGATCGACCGTGATCACGTTGCCCACAACCGTGACCTGCCGACCGCCCGCGTTCTCGGTAACCACCAATTGGAAGTCGCCGGCGGGGCCATCCGTTTTGGCTTGCAGATCAATCACCGTGGAGCCGGTGGTGATCGAGGTTTGGGCGCGTTGCCCGTTGTTGAGGTTCTCGCCGTCATTGATGTAAGCACTGGCGTCGTTGCTGGCGGTTCCCGAAGCGACCGCCGAAACCAAGGCGCTGGCGTTGACATCGTTGTTGATCAGCGTCGCGATATCGGCTCCCGTGGTGGCGTTGGCGCCGGCGTTGGCAGCGTCGGTGTCGAGATTGATCGTGATCGTGTTGCCGCTGACGGTCACCGTTTCCGCGCCGCCGGTTAGGTCGGCGGAGGTGGTGATGATGTTAATATCATTACCGGCGGTTCCGCTCTGCTTGGCGGTGAAGGTCAAGGTGGCGGAGTTACTGGTAAACGCAAACGAGGCGTTTCGGTTCAGCGAGGAAATACCGGCCGCCGTGGCGTTGCCAGCCACCACATTCACATTCGTGTTGTTGAACTGCTCGCCGGCCAGTTTCGCCGTGATCGTGAGGTCGTTGTTGATATCGCCCTTACCGCCGGCCAAGTTGGCCGCTGCGGCGGTTGCCACGTTGCCGGCGCCGGTGTTCGCCTCCGTCGAGGCCAGCGAAGCCGTCACGAAACCGGAGGCGGTGGCGTCGCCGTTGAGCAGTTCAATCACACGATTGGCGCTCGTACCGCCGGTGCTGACATCAACCGTCAGCGTATTCGTGGCTTGATTGAAGCTCACGCCTTCATTGGTGTTGCCGTTGTCGACGATCTCGATTTTGATATCGTTACCGCCCGCGCCGGCGTTGGTGGCGGTGAAGGTCAAATCGTTGTTGGCGCCGCCGGAAACAACATTCAACGCGGCCTTGGTTTGAATCGAATTGTCGTTGATATCGCCGGCCGCGAACTGCGAAGCCAAGGTTCGCAGTTGCACGTCGATGCTGCCGGCGGTCGAGCCGGAAGAGGGCGTGTAGTTGACCGTGGTGGCCGAGGAGTTGCCAGCGCTGAATTTCACCCGCAGGTTGCCGGCGTCAAAACCGGCTTGATCGGCCGTGAGCTGGATGTCGTTATCCAACCCCAGGCTGGAAACCGTGATCGCGCCTTGCGTGGCCTGCTGCGCGACATCGGCGGCAACGCCGGTGGCGTCGGAAACGAGGTTCACCGCCGAGGCGATTTCGGTAATCGTCGAACCGGCCGCGAAATTGAACGCTTCCGTTCCGTTCGAGCCGCCAACTTCCAAGGTCACGGCGCTGGCCACGGCGCCGAAGCCGAACGTCAACTGACCCTTGGTCGCCTGTGTGACCACGTTCACTTCCACGCCAATGGAATTCTGCGTGCCGAAGTTCGCCTGATCGATCTGCAGGCCGCTGATCGAGGAGTCGTCGACGCCTTGGGTGATGAAATCCAGGTTGCCGTCGAGCAGACGCTTGCCTTGGAAAGAGGTGATTTGCGCGATACGGTCGATGGCTTCCAACGACGAATCGATTTGAAGTTGGTTGGCGTTGACCTGCTCCGTACTCAGGGCGCCCGTATTGGCCGCTTCGGAAACCAACCCGCGAATGTCGTTCAACAACTGGCTGACCTGCCCCAGGGCGCTATCGGCCGTGGAAATCAATTGGTTCGCCCGTTCGCTATTGGTGATCGCCTTTTCGACGCTGATGATATCGCTTCGCAACGCTTCGCTGGCGATCAAACCAGCCGGGTCGTCTTTACCGGCGTTGATTCGCAAACCGGTGCTCAATCGCGTCAGAGCGGATTGGAGATCGGTGTTGGATCGAGCCAGCGTTTTTTGAGCAACGAGAGAACTAACGTTTGTGTTGATACGGGTCATTGAAAGACACCCCTTCGAGTATATTGAGGACTACGTTAAGGCGCCAAACCGGTGAGGGGAGAGTCACTGTTTGGCTAACGGCTGGCTGACAAAAAAAATTGCCCTTCGTACAACGCAGCCCTATTTCATTCTGGCAAAACCAAATCCCTTGCGGGAAACACCACATGAATACTGTTTATTTATGTTATCGGCGTTTTTAACACGCGCGATTATTTGCAACTTGAGCGTCGGCAGGATTTCCCGCCTATTGCTCCTTGCATCTGTGAAACATTATCGTCGCTCACTACAAATTCACTTTAGGTAATTTGCAAAAAGTGTAGCTCGCGATTTGTCGCTGTAAATCAAAGTTCTTTCAGTCAGTCGTTGACGACGTCGTCTAGACCGCGGGTTTCCGACGGCTGTATTTGGCTCGCTCGGCGGTTCTCACGCTGGATGGCGTCGAAAACTTCCTGCCGATGCACTGGAATATCTTGCGGCGCATTGATTCCCAAGCGGACTTTATCGCCGCGAATATCGACGATCGTGACAACAATGTTGTCGTTAATAATTATGCTTTCGTCGCGATGTCTCGACAGAACCAGCATCCTTGGCTCCTTGCTTGTTTGTTCGGCCCCGCGCATTTGCGGACGCCGCCGTTTTGGGGAGGTTTATTTTGTTTTGTGTTACTGGCGAAGTATTTTCGCCCTATGAACCATAAGACGAAAAAAGCGATCCAAGGAGGCATTTATCGAAAAAATCAGCGAAAATGATTGCCGCCGCGGGTTGCGATGATTCGGCCGCCGCGTCGATCGCTCCACAACGCCGCCGGGAGAATCGCCCCCTCGCAAACGACACGAAGCAAACCTGCAACAGGCCCGATAGGTATGCTTATCGGCAGAGCACTTTACCGAAAACCACAAGGCGCCCCAATCGTTACCGTTTTTCCGACCGCAACGAATCCTCAGGCGCTTTGCCGCAGGCTTCCAGATTCCCGGCGAAGCGGAAACTGTATTTCCTGGTCGTCGTTGGTGATCACCTGCCTCCCAATTCTGCGATCAAGATTCAAAACAAGAGGCGCTTTAAGATTGAGCGTCAGTCCGCGGTCGTTTTTGCCCACGATGGTCAGAACGTACGCCTGATCGGCGTCGCTGAATTGCAACGGCGCCATTTGGTTGCGGGCGATGCGTATTTGGTAGTCGGGCGCGAATCGGCGCGGGCTCACAACCGGAAAAGCCGTTTCGGCATCGGAAATACTCTGTAACCAAGCCAGCGCGTCCGATTCGCCATCGGCCAGCAGCACCCAATGCAGATGCTTTTCAAACGCCGCCAAACCGGCCGGGAATACAAGAATATCGCTAGGATCGATTTCCACGAACCCGAAGCGAGAGGTTTGAATCTGCATGATGGATCCGCCCATTGCTGGAATCAATAATTGAGGTGAAAGAACGTTTTACCGCGGACGGCCCACATTCGGGTTTTGGCATTGATGAAATGCAAAACTTCGGTTTGAGCCGCTCGACGCATACATTCCTTACAGTTGTGCGTACTCACCTCATTCATCGGCCGGGCACGACCATGACGGCCAGAAAAATCGCTACGATTTATCCCTGCTCCCGCGCTGGAGCGCCGTTGGAGTTCATGCTTTAGCATGTTTCCCTTTTAGAGGAAATCGAGCAGGTTGAGTCGGAATAGGCGCCCCATAAGGTTAAACGAGGCTTCGAGCGAGGCTTGGCGGGCCGTCAGTTTTGAAATTGCGTCGACCAAATCGACATCAATTTCCTCGGAGAGCGTGGCCTGAAGTTCAATCTCTTCGTCATCAATGCGCGAATTCAGAAGATCCAGGCTGTTTTGTTGGGAGCCCAGTTCCGCCCGGAAAAAGCTGAGCTGCCCCATGGCGTCGTCGATCAGAGCGGCCGCGCGTTGGATGCCCACAATATCGTTTTCGCCAAGTGCTTGATCGAGACGCAGCAGGGCGCTGAAAACGCCCTTTGCCTCCAACGGGTTGGAGTCGGATCCGCTCAGCACTTCGGCGGCGCCGCCCTTTGTAATGCCGGCCAGGCCGGTGAGCTGCACCAGCCCGGAGCCGTTGTTGCCGGCGTCGGCGGAGCGATCGAGCGTGCCGAGAAAAGTACCTTCGGTGTTCACCGCCTGCAAAATGGCGTTGGCGGTCGTGGCGCCGGAGTTAACGCGAACGGTGAGCGTTTTGAGCGCGGAATCGAAGTTCGCGACGGCCGTATCTCCGACCAACGACGCGTCGTCTTGAAACAACACTTGCACATCGTTGCGCGTCGTGCCGAACTGCCGCGCCGTGAACAGCATCGCGGTGTTGGTGCTGTCGGGCGGCGGGAAGGAAAAGGAAACTTGTGCCGGCGCGGCCGATCCGTTCGGAGTGCCGCCGGAGGTGGTCGCCAATACGCCGGTGGTTGCCAACAATGTGGATCCGTTATTGGTGGGATCTTGCGATGTTTCAAGTGCGGCGCTGAAATTTCCTTCCGCCGAAATGGCCGCCACCACCGTGGCGATCGTGGTGGCGGAGGGGTCGACGTCGATGGTCAGCGTTTTCGCCTGGTAATCGAAACTGACCAACGCCTGATTGCCCGTTGCCGCGTTGTTCGCCACCACCACTTGAACGCCATTGAGGGCGTCGCCGGCGTCGTTGGCCACGATTCGAAAAGCGCTGTTCGTTTCGTTAGGCGGCGGCAGCAAGATCGTGCCTTCGGCGCTTTGGGGAGGCGGCGCGTCGCTGGCGAACACTTCGCTTGCGCCCGGCGGGATCAGGCCCAGATCGATCGCACCTTGGCTCCGAACGCTTCGCGTGACCCGCAGGGCGCCCGTTCCCGAGGGAGTGTCGTCGACAAGCTCAATGCCGTTGCCGACGGTTTTCAGCCGCGCCACAACGGCGGTCGCGGGGTTGAGGTTGTCGGGGTTGAGGTTGATCAGGTCGAGCACATCGCCGACCGTTTCCGCCGTGGAAAGATCGATTTCGAGCTCCACGCCATCGTTCCGCCGAATCGTAAAATCGACCCCTTCGACCGCCTGCACGCCCAAGCCCTGGTTCAAATCGGAGAGCAGCGTGTTGCGATCGAAACTTCGGATTCCCAACTGCGTGGCCGTCTGACCGCCATTTTCACCGATGAAGAAATCCGAGCCGCTGAGCCGCGAGCGAACGTCGATGCCGGTGGCGTCGGCGTTGATGGTGGCGATCACCTTGGCGGCGGAGCCGTTGAGTTGGTTGAGAACATCTTCCACGGTTTGCGCGCCCTGGAAGTCGATGACGAACGTCTCGCCGCCGTTGACGATGCGAATGCCCGAGGCCAAATCAAAATCGGCGCCCGCTCCGCCGGCGGTGATGCCGCTGGCGGTCAGATCGACCAGGCCGGTTCCCGAAGCAATTCCAAGCGGCGCGTCCTTGGCGTCGAGCAGAACTTCAAAACGAGCTGAAAACGAGCTGTCGGCCTGTAAGGCCGTCACGACATTGTCGGCGGTGGTCAGTCCGGCGGCGATATTCACAAAAACCGTTTCCAGGTCGCCGCCGCTATTGCCGGTATTGCCCACGACCGTTCCCGAATCGGCGGTGAGAACTTTCGCCGTGACATCGAACGTATCGCCGGCGGAACCGTCTGCGGCAACATAGAACAGGCCCGTGCCTTCGACCGCCGCGATCAACGAGCCGACCGAGGTTAGGTCGGCGTCGTCGATGTTGATCGTGAGCTCCTTGGTGGTAGCGTCATACACGGCGGTGGCGCTGTCGCCCAGGCTGGCGTCGACGCCCAGTTTGATCGTGACATTATTGAGTGCGTCGCCGGGCTGCACGGCGGTGAAGGCGAGGTCGTTGCCGACGCCGGTCAAGGTGAGCGCCGCCCGCGACGATTGCGGCGCCTTGCCGCTGGCGCCCGTATTGCCGGTGACAAGCCCGGCGTCGGCCGATTGCACAACAGCGGTTGGGTCGTACGATTCGCCCGCCGAAGGATCGGGGCCCGCGGTAAAAGCTCCCGAGGCGTTGATGGCGCCGAGCAACGTCGCGATGGTCGTTTCGTTACTGTCGTCGATATTCAAGGTGAGGAGTTTGGCGGCGGGGTCGTAGACGGCGTTCGCGGCGTCGCCCAGATTGCCGCTGGCGTTCAGCACGATGCTGACGCCATTGTACCGGGCGCCGGTTTCCACGCCGGTCAGGATGATGTCATTGTCGACTCCGCTGAGGGCCAGTTTGGCGGTCGGGGCTAGAGTCGGCTCGCCGAAGGAGACCGTTTCGCTCCCGGCGCCCAGGCCGTTGGAGGCCAACAATAGCGAGTCGTCGACGAACTGCACCTTGACGCCGTCATCCGCCGCGCCCCGACTCAGCGCGCGAACGATGAGGTTATTCGCCTCTCCGCTGGAAGGAACCAGCGCGCTCGCCTTGACGCCCAGGGTGTCGGAAATTTGCGTCGTCGTTCGTAGAATGGGTTGCAAATCCTGGCCGACCAGCGGCCCCGTTCCGATCGCACCGGCCGACAAAATGCCGAGTTCAGCGGCGGTGGCGCCGGCGCCTATTTCGGAAATCGAGAGGTTGCCGCCGCCGGCGTCGTCGAGACTGATCACCAGCCCCCGGGCTTCAATGCGAACGATTACCTGCCTGCCCGCGGGCGGACTGCTTTCGAGAAGTCGGGCGACATCGCCAATGGTTTCGGCGTTGCTGATATCAACCGTGCTGGTCGCGGCGCCATCGGAAAGCGTAAAGCTCCCGGAACTGATTCCTCGGCCGCCGCGCAGGTCGCGCAAACGCGTTTGCGGAGTCAGATTGGGCCGAAAATCGGCGTTGCCGCGAACACTTGGAGAAATAGCGCCTAAAATATCGGCCCCGGCAATGTTGGAATTGAAGAGTAGATCGACGTCGGCAAAACTACGAATCACGCCTTCGTCGCCTTGGTACTCAACATATTCGCCCGCCCTGCTGAAAGGCTGCACCGTCGTTTTCGCCCCGGCGAAAAGAAAGCGGCCGCGAAAATTCTTATTGCCAACATCGAGTAGTTGGCTCAGCGCCGAGCGGATGGTCTGCGAGATGGCGTCGCGATCGAGTTGGCTGCTTGAGGTATCGGAGGCGGCGACCGCGGCGCCTCGAATATCGGCCATGATGAGCGAAACGCCCGAAATCGCGGAATCGGAAGCCGACAGATACGACAGACTCGTGGTGAGGTTGGTTTTGGCCTGCGTTTTTTGCTCCAACAACCGCTGGATTCTGATCGCGCGAAAGGCCGCAGGCGCGTCTTCGCTGGGCGCGCTGATTCGCCGACCAGTACTGACTTGGTTTTGGAGAATGAGCAGCGCGCGCTGGTCGCTGCTCAATTGTGCAAGCAGTCGAGACTGCACAAGCAGATCGCTGGAACGGCCGGTCGGCAACGGAGAAATGTTGGCCATGCGAAATATGTGTTCAAAAGTGGTTTCAATTACAGCGTGAGCAACACGTCCAGCAAGTCGCTGACGGTGGAAATGTATCGGGCGGAGGCCTGGTACACGCGTTGCAACGTCACCAGCGAGACCGCTTCTTCATCCAGATTCACTCCGCTGACCGAGAGCTTCTGGCCTTCCAAGGTGGCGTTGAAAACTCGAAACCCTTCGGCCACCGAGCGCGCCACAGCGGCGCCTTGGGTGAAGTCGGCGGTTAGCCGATCGTAGGTGTCGGCCAACGATATGTTGTTTTGCGTTTCCAAGGGCGTGTTGATGAAGTCGGCCAGCCTGACGGCAACTTCGGTGTCGACGCCAACACCCGACTGACTAGCGGCAAACGTGTTGGGATCGGCCCGCACGACCGCACTGACGTCGATCGTGTTGGCCGACGAGCCTGAAAAAAACGTGTTCAATCCCAAGGCCGCCAACACGCCGCTGGAGTCGTTGGCGAAGGCGAATTCCAAGTTCGACGATTCGCTCTTGAGCACCAACCGCCGCGAAGCATCGACCTGCGCCGAAACGCCGTCAATGGCGTCGAGCTGCGCCGCCAGGCCGTCGAGCGTGATGTCGGTCGGGAGGCCGTTCAAGGGAACAAAAATGTCGGTGGTTTCGGTCAGCCCGGTTTGCCGATTGAGCACCTGAACCTGGAACGACCCATTCTCCGGCGTGAATTCCAAACCGGCGGCATCCAACGCCAACGTGGCGTCGGTCACGGCCGATTCACTGGTCAACTGGGAGTAACCCACAAGCCCTTGCCCACTGGAGTACGTGCGGTTGAATTCAAAAATCAAGGATCGCGAAAAATTATTGAGCCGCTCTTCGTAGCCGCCGAAAATTTGATCGCGAGCGGCAATCAAACCGAAAAGTTTCCCCGACGTCGAACGCAGCGTGGAATTGGTGGCTTCCAATCGCACCTCTATGGCGCCTTGGTCGCCGGCCACGGTTTTCACGGTCCGATTGGTTCCCTCCGAGACCACGAACTCATTCCCGACCAACACCGTGACCGAGCCATTGGGTTGTTCCAACGCTCGAATGTCGATGATCGAGGCCAACTCCGAAAGCGCCACCTGCCGGCGGTCGCGAATCCCCACGGCGTCGCTCTTGGAAGTGGAGCCGCCTTCGGTGGTCACGACCTGAACATTTAACTTCGCGATCTGATCGAGCAATCGATTGATATCCGTGGCCGATTCACGCACGCGGTCGTTGGACTCATTTCGAAGCTGCCCAACGCGGCTCGACAGTCGGCGAATATCGGCCGCCAGCGTTTGCCCCTGAAGACTCGCCAGATTCCGCACCGAAACACTCTCTGGCTGGTTCAAAATATCGTTGATGCTGCCGAAAAAGTTGGAAAGCGACGTGCTCAGATCGGTGTCGCTCAACTCCCCGACAATGGTCTCGAGCTGCAAGTACGCATCTTCTTGCGTCTCGCCGTTGGCTAGGTCGCTCACCGAGCCGCGCAGACGCTCTTCGAGAAAAAGGTCTACCTTCTGGACGATCGCCTCCACCTCAACGCCCAGCCCCAACGGCAACGTGCCGAGCATCTGCGTTGGCGCCGGCGTAAACACCACCTCCTGCCGCAAATACCCCGGAGTATTCGCGTTGGCGATGTTATTGCCGTTTACCTGCAGCGCTATTTGAGTCGCTGAAAGCGTGTTCGCGGCGAGTTGTATGGATCCAAAAAGAGACATCTCTTTTTTCGTTGTGTGCGCCCCGCGTTTTTAATTCCGGGGCGACCCTACGGTGTGTTGTTGTTCTAGTGAAACGACGATTTAGAAAACGTGCGACATTTCGATTCCGAATGGGCGTCCGAGAAGCCCGGCTTTTTCAAAAACATGGGCTTCTGAACTGAAACTAGTCTTTCCACATCTCCTAAGCTTCCTGGTCTACGAGCGATCCGGTTGCGTGGGAGGAAATGTCGGATCCGTACGTTGGTTGTAATCGACCTCCCGTGGCGATGATCTCCAACATCTGCGAGACATGAAGTAAAGATCTCTGCGCAATAACCCAATTGGTGAGGCTTTCGTGTCGAAGTAATCTCATCTGATCGGACGAATGCTTGACCTGTTCCTCCAGTCCGCCTAGTTCTTCATTGCCGACCGATTTTGCCAGCGACGTAATGCTATCGTGCGGCAAGCCGGCGTGGGCGGCGTCTTCCAGCAGGGAAGACCGCCGGTCGTGAAAGGTTTGGAGTTTGTCGGCGAGCACTTGCTCGCGTTGTTGGAGATCGCTGGTTTCTCCGGGATCTCGTCGCGAAAGCACCTCTCGCTTTTCGGCGAGAACGGCGAGCAGCTCTTCTTGCGACGCCGAGAGGTCATCCAAGAGGACCGAGATATCAGCTTCCCAGTTGCGTGGCGGGTTATCCATGGTTTGCGTGTTGTCGGAGTGCATTTCAGTGAACATAGGATAGTGGCGCTCGTGCTTTGTCACAGCTAAGAATTAGGGTTGTAAGATATCAGCCGCAGGGCGCTAGCCCACGGTTTTCCTGTTCAGAACCGTGGGCTAGCGCCCTGCGGCTGATCCTAAAATTAAGCTGTGACAAAGCTATAGTGCGTGTTGGCGGCAGGGATTCAAAAACGAGTGTTAAGAAAACGCGGAATAATCATTACCGAAGTGGTGTTTTAGAAGCCCGGCTTTTTGAAAAAGCCGGGCTTCTGAACCGGGATATCGCTTTCTAAGGCCGTGGAAGACTGAACAAATCGAACATGGGTCCGGTGAACTGCCCCTTGGTGGCCTGGGTCATTTCCTTGGCGAGCACCTGGTCGAGTTGCCCGCGAAAAACTTCCTCGCCGCGTCCGCCATTCAAATAGGCCGGTTGGTAAGTTGTCTTCCGCATGGAGCTCAGCATTTGCGAATAGAACGTGTTGCCGACAAATTCATCGAAGGCGTCGCGCGTGGCGTTGGGGTCGGGCGTTGCCGCTTTGTGGAGTTCGTTGGCGAACGCAGAAGGCAGTATGGAATTCGGTTGTTGCGCGTCGGCGGCATTTGTTTGCGTGTTGCGAGTTGGCGGTTGCAACAAGGTGATCGGCGTTGCCGCCGCCATCCGAGCGTTGATCGAACTGATGGTGTCCATGGCCTGTTTCCGCGATGAAAATGAGAATATTTGTTGGTCTCGGTTGCTGTCTGGTTGATTATTCGGCGATTGGTTATTCGATAATAACGTCGCCGAAAATCTGGCCGCTGCGCTCCAGCCGCTTGATAATCTGGATCACATCGGAAGTTGGCACCTGCAGTGCGTTGAGCGCGGCAACCAGCGACTTGAGTTTGGGCTCCGCCGAGCGTTCCGGGTCGAAGCCAACAAACGAGGAGCCACCGCCGGCTTCAATCGCGAGATTTTTGTGGGTGATGGCCACCGGCCCGATTTCAACATCGGCGCCGACAACCACGATGCCCGCCCGTTCGTTGATCACGACACGGTCGGATCGATTCGGGTTCAAAATGCGCGTGTCCATCAAGAGCGCGATGAAGGCAACGAGGTCATTGTTGTATTGCTCGGAAACGCGAACGACAATATTCACTTGATCGCGTGCGATGGCGATGCCTTGGTCGCTGTTTCTGTCTTGCGAATCGCCCTCGCCCAGGTCGCTTTGGCTATTGATCAGGCTGGCCACTTCGGTGGCGGTTTGCCAAGTGGCGTGGTCGCGGTCGAGAACGAGCGTGACGAACTTGCCGGCTTCGGTCTCTTGGTGGTACACATTAAAAAAATCGTGAGCGAGTCGGCAGCCGCGGTGAACCGTGGCCGTGCCGGGTCGCGAGGGGTCGCTGAGTTGCAGAGGTCCTTGAGAAAAGGCATACACCCGATGATCCGCCGGCTGAGGCCCCAGCAGCGCGGTCATCATGAGAATTCCGCCTTCAAGGCTTTTAGCGCTGATGGCGCTGACCTGGCAGTCGAGCCGATCGCCTTGGCGGGCGCCGGCGCCGGGAATGGTTGCCGTGACAAAAACCAGGGCCACGTTTTTGGCGTCATCAAGATCGCCCAGGCTCAAGCTCCCTTGGCGGCTTTTTGGCAAGGGACTACCCATCAACTCCATCATGCGAGCCAAGGCGCGAGCCGTCGGCTTGGCGGCGCCATCGCCGGTGCCTTTCAGGCCGACCACCAACCCCATGCCTTGCAGCGTGTTTTCTTCCTGACCCTTGACATGGCAGATATCGCGAATGTGTCGTTGCGCCTCCGCCTGGTTGGACGGAAAAACAGCGAGTGCGAGCGACGCGGCAAGCAATAGGCGGTGGCGAAGGGGCATGGCGTTATAACGTTTCAATAGCGAGTAATCATTTGGCGAACGAGTACGAAACGCGGCGAGATCAGAAAGGGCTGAAGCGGTCGAACCAGCGTATGAACCAGCCGCGCCGGTAGGAATCTCGAACGTGGCCGCGCTCGCGTTTGAAGATATCGAGGTGGACAATATGCTTGCTCAGCAGGACGTTTCCGGGGTCGATATCTTGGCGGCGGCAGGTTCCAGTGAGCGACCGCTCCCAAGTTTCGTTGTTGATTCGCACGACGTCGTGTGCTTCGAGCACCAGATTGCCATTGGGCATGATGTCGGTCACTTCGGCTGTAATGTCGAACACCAGCGATTCGGTGGTTTCGAGTTCCGACTGCACACGGTAAAGCTGATTGAGTTGGCCGTTGGCTCGGGGGTCGCCATCGGGTTGGGCCGAGGGCTTGAAGGCTTTCAGGCCCTTGAGCAGAATCCAATCGGCGAGTTTGGCGTCGTAGAGCGCGTTCTTTCGTCGTTGGATGTTGCCCTCGCTGGTCAGGTCGGCTTTTTGGTCGACGCGAATCGTGACCAAGTCGTGGACGCGAATTTCCCGGCCGACCGGCGCCGGCAACGTGTTATAGATCAGGCTGCTGTTCTCCAGCGTGAGGCCTGGTCCGCCAGCAACGGGCTGGGTCATTTTGAACAGACTGGAGTTTTGCGCGACGGCAAAGTCACAACAAACAGCGCTCGCCAGTAGCACGAGCAGAATGGCCGCCAGTCTAGGTTTGATTCGATGCATCGGTTGCTTGTTTCGGGGTTGCGGGTTAGCTCGAAGGGTATTTCACTCGAAAGCCGTTTTAGTGGTTGGTCATCTTTGAGCTGGCCGCACGACGGCGGGCCCGGCGGCGAGAATTTCCACGACTTGAAAATCAGTGACGCGGGCCAAGTGTTTGATACGCGAGGCGTCGAGCGATTGGACCCTCACCACTTCGCCTTTCCCGCCTTCTTCCAGGGCGCGGGCCATGGTGCGAACCTGTACGCCCGCCGCACGCACGTAAACCGTCACGATTTCGTTTCGCCGCACCAGCCGAGGCGACTGAAGCGCCGCTCCGGAAACCGCCTGCCCCGGCGAAAGCGAACGTTTTAGTTCCTTGCCAACAACCTCTTCCAAGTGGTAGGCCGGTTCGACCAACCGCGTGCGCGGCGGGGCGGCAAGTTGCAAATCGCTTTCTTGGAGGATCTCTCCCCGCCGAACCGAGCGAGAGGCAACCACCACCAGTTCGGGAAGACTTACCTCGGCTTCAACCTGCAATACAATTCCGGTTCCTTCCTGAGGCGACGCCAACGTGAATCGGCGGCGGCCAATCCATTGCTGGCGGTCGGCCGTAACTTGCTGATTCGACGACGCCAC
This sequence comes from Planctomycetota bacterium, assembly GCA_024276655.1. Lineage (GTDB taxonomy): Bacteria > Planctomycetota > Planctomycetia > Pirellulales > Pirellulaceae > SZUA-33. The sequence goes on along the minus strand of JAJRWU010000194.1, from coordinate 2,023 downwards.
CAGAATGTGGCGGTTTCGATCGATGCTTCGCAACACGTCGAGCGAGGTTTCGACGCGAACTTTCCAATCGGCTTCGGCGTCGACGTAGGTGGTGAGGAACCAACGAATCGATTGCTCGGCTTTTTTCTGCGCCCGCGTGCGAGCGGCTGTGTTTAGCGGAGCGGGCGGTTGCCGCATTGCGGCGGTTTGAACAGTAGCGGCGGCGGCGGGAATGAGTTCGATCGTGCTAGCGCCCGACATCCGATTCTTAATCAGGTTGACGCCTTGGAGTTGCAGCACTTCCTGCATTTGGCGAAGCGAAATTTTCCGCCGCTCGCCCGGCGCCGGCGTCGGAAAAAGGTTGACGTTTCGCAGTTTCGCCACGTTCGCTTGGTCATCGCCGTAAACGTCGGCCACGTCGCCCAGGCGAACAGTTGCACCGCTTGTTTGGGCCCGCGGCTTGAGGCGAATTTCGGCGGCCGCACTTATGGTTGCAAACGCCAGCAGCAAGGTGATCGCCGGCAAGGCATGTCGTGTGGAATATTGCATTTGAATCATTCAAACAGGTGTGGTTACAAGTGTGTTCGATAAAGGCGGCCGTCGTTATCGACGCAGGTTGGCGATCAGTTGCAGCACTTCATCGCCGGCTTGAATCGCCTGCGAATTCAACTCAAACGAACGCTGCGTGGTGATCAAGTCGATCAGTTCCTGAACCGGCTCCACGTTCGAGGCCTCCAACACATTTTGACGAATCACGCCGACACCGTTCTGGCCTGGCACGCCCAAAACCGCGTTGTTGGAGCTGATGGTCGCGGCGTACAGATTTTCACCCAACTTGAGCAAGCCTTCATTGTTGACGAACAACGCCAATTGAAGCTGCCCGACTTCAGTCGGCCCCACGGTTTGAGGTTGCTTGACGATAACGCGGCCGTCGGGCGTGATCGTGATATTGGTCGTGTCGGGCGGAATCGTGATCGTCGGATTGAGCAGCCGCCCGGTGGCGGCCGAACCCATCACGAGTTGATTATTGGCGTTGATCGAAAGGTTGCCGGCGCGCGTGTAGAGCGTTTCTCCGCTGGGGTCGTCGACCTGCAAAAAACCGTTGCCTTCGATCGCGATATCGAGCGGCTTGCCCGTTTGCTGGAAGGCGCCCTGCGTGAATTGCGATTGCACGCTCGACACCTTCACGCCCAAACCGATTTGAGTGCCCGTGGCCGTGGGATTGCTGCTTTGGTCCAGGCCGCCCGGAATCACGCGGTTGCGATAAAAAAGATCTTCAAAGTTGGCGCGGTCTTTCTTGAAGCTCACCGTGTTCACGTTCGCCAAATTATTGGCAATCACATCGAGCTTCGTTTCCAACGCCTGCATGCCCGTGGCGGCGGTGTAAAGGGTCTGGACGCTCATTCGCTTGCTTCCGTGCTATCGTAAAAAGGTGATCGTGTCAGGTTCCGTGAAACGTTACGAACGCAAAACCCGGTTCAGCAATTGGCCGGTCAGTTCATCTTGATTTCGGATCAGGTTGACGTTCGCTTCATAAGCGCGCGAGGTCGTCATCATTTCCATGAGTTCAGCCGCCGGTTTGACCGACGACATTTCCAAGTAGCCCTGCCTCACGTTCCGCTGTACGAAAGGAATGGAGGTTAGGTTGTCGGCTAGGGGAGAAAACAGGTTGTCGCCCACTTTGACAAGATCGCCCAGCGACTGTGGCTGCACCACGGCCAGCGGAGTTTGAGCATCGCCTTGCTGTAACATGCCGGCGGTGTTGAACGACCACGGTTCGGTGGAGTCGGGGTTGATGGCAACCGGTCCTCCGCTTTCGGAGAGCACCAAATGGCCCGACTGCGTACGCAGCAGGCCGTTTCGGTCGAAATTGAAATTGCCGGCGCGGGTCAGAAATTCGTTGTCTTGGTTGTCGCGAACGCGAAAGAAGCCTTCGCCCTGAATCGCTAGGTCAGACGGAACGCCCGTATTGTTGAGCGGACCGGCGCCGTGGTCGGTGACGGTTTCCGAAACGAACACGCCCCCGCCCAGGTCGTTGACGCCC
>JAJRWU010000010.1 GCA_024276655.1 Planctomycetota bacterium | reverse complement strand
GCAGGTGAGCATTTACCAACCACGTTATTCTCGGTCGCAAAAAAGCCCGGCATTTTCAAAATGCCGGGCTTTTAACTCGGCAAATTATTATCGGACGAGTCCTTAGAATTCCTCTTGGTCGGCCGGGCGATTCCATTTCACTCCGTAATTCTTTTCCACCTCCTGGTACCATTTCCTGAACGTGGCGAAACGCCCTCTACTGGCCAACTGTTGCGTATTCGGGTTGAACGCCGAAAACGTAAACATAACCCGGCGCTGGTCTTCCGGAGGAGTTTCGCTTGTTATGCGGGTCAGATACACCACCGTTTTCGGATGGTTCACCGCCACCCCGACTTCGCCCACATGCAGGGCGAACACGTCTTCCATGAAGCCGTCGTCAACGCCATAGACCCCCTCCACTGAACTCAACTCCGGGGCGGCGCCGAATCCGTAGGGCATGGCGCCGGTGGTCATCCAACTGAAGGGCGGCGGGGCTAGGTCTGGCAACTCGCCGAGACTTGGTTTTTTCTTCTTGATCAAAACATTGACCACATCCGTCAGCGTGGGAGGGCTTTCGGCGGTTTCTTCGGGCGAAGACTCTTGGTTGTCGTCGTCATTGTTTTTGGCATCGTCCTTGACGTCCTTCTTTGCGGCGTCTTTTTCAGCCAGCGAGATTTGCTTTGCCGCTTCGCGAGCAATTTCCTGGGCGAATTTTTTGGCCAGGGGGAGGGCTTGCCGCATTTTCCAAACCGCAACCACTTCGTCGCGGACTTCCTCCAACGTGGGTATGTAGGCTTCTTTTTCAGCGATTTTCCAGAACAGGTATTCGGTGAACCGCTCGCCGCCGATCTTCGAGGTTTTGTAGAGGGGCACTCCGCGCTGGAAACCAATATCAACGAAGGGAATCGTGACGAACCCTGTTTGGGAGAAACTTTGGGCAAAGGTTTTGCCGAGTTCTGTTTCTTCAATGGCGAAACGATCAGCCAGGGGCGTTTCGCCGTACGTCAGCCCGTTTTCTTTGGCGATTGCCGTGAAATCGAGTTTCTGGGGCGGGGCGCCGGCCTGTTTTTTATTTTTTTTCGCCTGATACAAACGCTGGCTGCGAGCATAACCGGCGACCAACCTGCCGACGACGTCAAATGCTTTGGCTGCCTTCTGTTGCGCCAACGCATTTTCTATCTGACTGCGAACTTCCTCAAGCGGCTTGTAAACAGGTTTTTCCGCCGGTTCGGTTTCGCCAGCCGACTCCTCAGCCGGAGGCGTTTCGGTTCGAGACGCCCCCTTTTCCGATTCCCCATTGGCGGGCGGAACCGTGGCGGGTTTCTGAGGAGGCGCTTCTGCGGGCTTCTCCTCTGGCTTCGCGGCGGCGTCTGTTTGCGGCGGGGCTTTTTCTTTGGTGTCGTCCTTGCCGGCTTCTTTTTTGGGCGAGGAGTCGTCTTCCGTTTTGGCGTCGGGAGCAGCGTCGTCGGTTTTCGTTTTGTCGTCTTGCCTGAAGGCGACAAACCTCTGACTGCCAGCGACACGCGCAGCGCCGTCTGACGATTCGGGTTTTGCCGCTTCCTCCTTGGATTCGGCGGCAGCTTCGTCTTTGCCAGCTTCGTCTTTTTCCGGCGGATCTTTTTCAGTGGGCTCTTTTTCGGCCTCCGCCGGTTTTTCGACGGATTTCTCCGTTGGCGGCTTTTCTTCCTGCGGCGGGGCTGTCGGTTTTGACTCTTTCGCCGTTTCGGCGTCTTTACTCTTATCGCCGTCTTCCGAGACTGGCTTTTCCGAGACTGGCTTTTCCGAGACTGGCTTTTCCGAGACTGGCTTTTCGGGGTTTGGATCTTCTGGCGAGGCGCCGCCTTCGGTGGCGGGATTTTCAGCCGGGTTTTCCGGCAGAGTGAGGTTTTTGAAACGCTCTTCCTTATTTTCCTCGTAATAGGCGACTATTTCCTCTTCCGTCAGTTGCGACTTAAAATCGTCCATGTTGGAGCGGAAGTAGCCGAATTTTATTTGATCGCCGCGTTTGAAGCCGGGTTCGGGAGTTTCAGGACTTTTTATCAGGCCCTTCCGCTCTTCGTAGAGCGCCAGGATTTCGGCCTTGGCGGGTTCAGGCACTTGGTCGAGAAAGGCGTCTACGGGAATGGGCAGCATTTCGGTGACGACGCGCCGATTGAGTTGATTGTAGTATCGCCAGGCTTCCGCCGGCGGGGTGGCGAACAAGCCGCTTTGAGCCAGGATTTGTAGATTCTGCGCAAGCAACTCGGTTTTGAGCAAATCGTAGAGCTTCTTTTGTCGGATCTGGCCGCGGGTTGTGGTTTCGAGCAAATCGGTCATGGTCTGGCTGCCGATCATTTCGTCGCCCAGTTGCCGTAAGAGGAAGGAGTCGATGGCTTCATCGCTGACGACCAACCCTTCGTCCCGGGCCTTTTTAGCCAGCACCATTGTCAGCACGATGTCGCTTTCCGACGCCGACCGCCGAATTCCAGGGGCGACATACCGACCGAACCTATCCCGCTGCAAGCCGGGCGCCTTGGGCGTTCCCTTTTTGCTCACCGTTTCCTGGATGACTGCATCCAGGTAGGCCACCAGGAGGTTGTGCGAAACTTGCATGCGCTCCATCTCGGAAGCGGTGATTTTACCGCCTTGCCACTCGACAATCACTTTGTTGTCGCGTGGCGCGCGGCCCACATCGAAGAAATCGAGAACGATCGAACCGACGGTAAAAACGAATATCAACATCACGCCCAGAAAAGCGATCAAAGCCTTTTGATTTCTGCGAAATATTGCGAATGGAGTCGACATATTGGGTTTGTCCTCTGCGATCTCTTTCCGGCCGCACGACTTGACATCCGTAGCGGTCGCGTATAAATGGTGTGTCTTTAGGAACCATGCCGATTGTAGGGCTGGTCGACCTAAATTCAATCCCCAGCACACTTAGTAACCTCGGCGCCTTGATTCGGTCAAGCCGAATGTGCAGAATTCCCCGGCGACTGAGCATGTGCCGAAGGTTCAGCGGCAAGTTTGCTGATAGTTAGTCTGCGGCCTGATTTTACTTACGCTTCGTGAGGCCTGAACACGGGCGCGCGACGAATATCTGTTTATTACGCCACCTTGAAAATAATCGGTTATGGCAAAAAGCACTTCCAGTTCGACCGGCAAGGCGTTGGTGATCGTTGAATCGCCGGCCAAGGCCAGAACCATCTCCCGATTCCTGGGCCCCAACTATACGGTTGAGGCCAGTATCGGCCACGTTCGCGATCTCCCCCAGGGCGCCAAGGAGGTTCCCGAACAGTACAAAAAGGAGCCTTGGGCCTACTTGGGCGTGAATGTCACCGCTGATTTTGAACCGATTTACGTCGTCTCGTCCGGAAAAAAACAGCAGGTTGCCAAACTTAAAAAAGCACTCAAGGAATCGGATGTCCTCTATCTCGCGACCGACGAAGACCGCGAAGGCGAGGCGATCAGTTGGCATCTCTGTGAGCTGCTCAAGCCCAAGGTGCCCGTGCATCGGCTGGTGTTTCACGAAATCACCAAGGAGGCGATCCAACAAGCGCTCGATTCGCCCCGCCAGATAGACGACGGGCTCGTTCGCGCTCAAGAAACACGCCGTATTCTCGACCGCCTCTACGGCTACGAAGTGTCGCCGCTGCTGTGGCGCAAAGTCGGGCCGCGGCTCTCCGCCGGACGCGTCCAAAGCGTGGCGGTGCGGCTGATCGTGGAGCGGGAACACGCCCGCATTCGCTTTGTTCGGGCCACCTATTGGGATCTTTCCGCTGAATTCGCCACGGAAAAAGGGGAACAGTTTGCCGCCCAATTGATGTCGGTCGATGGCCGCCGTCTGCCGCTCGGTAAAGACTTCGACTCCCAAACCGGCAAAATCAAAGACGACCAACTCCTCTTGCTCGACGAAGCCGGCGCCCGGAGTTTGGCCGACCGTCTGCGCGGCGCCGAATTCAGAATTAGTTCGCTGGAGGAAAAACCGTACACCTCCCGACCCGCCGCTCCGTTCACCACCAGCACCCTGCAACAGGAAGCCAACCGCAAACTGGGCTTCACGGCGAGGCGCACGATGAGCGTGGCGCAAAGCCTTTATGAAAACGGTTTCATCACCTACATGCGTACCGATAGCACCAACTTGGCGAGCGTGGCGGTGGAGGCCGCGCGGGAGTTGGTCAGTTCGGAATACGGCGAGGACTTCCTCCCTGGCCAGCCGCGTGTTTATAAGTCGAAGGTCAAAAACGCCCAGGAAGCCCACGAAGCCATTCGCCCGGCGGGGCATCCGTTCCAGTTGCCGTCGGTGCTGAAAAGCAAATTGAACCACGACGAATTCCGCCTCTTCGAGATGATCTGGAAACGAACCATCGCCAGCCAAATGGCCGATGCGCGCGGCCGCCGCATCACGATTCGCATCGAAGGCGACGGCGCCATTTTTCAAGTCACTGGAAAAACAATCGACTTCCCCGGTTTCCTCCGCGCCTACGTGGAAGGCTCCGACGACCCCAAAGCCGAACTGGCCGACAAGGAAACCATTCTTCCCGCAGTGTCCGCACAACAGGCCGTCGCCTTGCAAGACTTGCTCAGCAAGAGCCACACCACGCAGCCGCCGGCGCGGTTCAGTGAAGCCTCGCTAACCCGCACGCTGGAAGAAATGGGCATCGGCCGGCCCAGCACGTACGCCTCGATTATCGATACCATTTTGGCCCGCGAGTATGTGTTCAAAAAGGGCTCGGCCCTCACCCCGACCTGGGTCGCGTTTTCGGTAAGTAAACTGCTCACCGAACATCTGCCGAACCTCATCGACTACCAGTTCACCGCTGAAATGGAGGAGTTGCTCGACTCCATCAGTTGCGGCGAAGCGAAGTCGATCGATTATCTCAATAAGTTTTACTTCGGCAACGGCCGCCCCGGCTTGAAGCAGCAGGTCGATCAAAACATCAAGGATGTCGACGCCCGCGAAATCAGCCGGTTCCTGCTCGGCAAACCGGAAAGCGGCGAATTCACCGAAGATATTTTTGTCCGCGTCGGCCGCTATGGGCCGTTCCTCGAACAGGGCGAGCGCAAAGCCAGCCTGCCGCCCGACCTCGCGCCCGATGAAGTCACGATGGAATTGGCTCTGGAAATGTTGGAGCTTTCCCAGCAGGCCGACGAACCGCTGGGCGTCTGCCCCGATTCCGCCAAGCCGGTGTTTCTCAAGCAAGGCCGGTTCGGCCCGTATCTGCAACTGGGCTCTCCCGACGACGACGAAAAGCCGAAGAACGCCGCCTTGCTCAAAGGCATGGAGCCGGCCGACGTCAACCTCGAAGTCGCTTTGAAACTGCTCTCCCTGCCGCGCAATTTGGGCGAACACCCGGAGTCAAAGGCGCCCGTGGAGGCGTTCAACGGGCGGTACGGTCCTTATGTCAAATGCGAGAAGGAAACGCGCTCGTTGCCGCCCGATGTTTCGCCGTTGGACGTCACGCTCCAGCAGGCGCTCGAACTGCTGGCCCAACCCAAGACCCGTCGGGGACGCGGCGCCGCCAAGGAGCCGATCAAAACGTTCGACCCTTCGCCCGTCACCGAAGAGCCGATCCAACTGCTCGAAGGACGTTACGGACCGTATGTCGCCGATGGCGTCACCAACGCGTCGTTGCCCAAGGGCGTCAGTCCTGAAGAACTCACCTTCGACCAAGCCGTGCAACTGCTCGCCGACCGCGCCGCGCGCGGCCCCGCCAAGAAGAAAAAGAAGAAAAAGAAGAAAACCGCCAAAAAGAAAACCGCCAAAAAGAAAACGGCCAAGAAAAAAACAACGAAGAAAAAAGCCGCCAAAAAGAAGGCGAAGTAAAAAAGGTGTCAGGAACCTTGTTTTGGCAAAAAAAGGGAGGGGGGCGGGTTTGTTGGATTGTTCGCAGGAGAAGACTGCGGCGAACCTCGTAACCAACCCCCAAAAAAGAAAAAAGGTTCCTGCCACCTTTTTTGCCATGGCCGGGAAGTAAATTTTTCACACTCCCCGGGTTTTTCTGGAATAGGCCGTATGATCAGACGACTCTACATAAACAACTACAGATGCCTGGAGAATTTTGAACTCCCAATTTCAGGGAAGCCGTCATCCCTGCTAATCGGAAAAAATGGCTCGGGCAAGTCTACTGTTGGAGCCGCCCTACAGGTGCTCCAGAGTATTGCCCGTGGCGCCAACCGAATAAGCGACCTCGTTGGCCCCAAAGATTTCGCGCGTGGGCAGTCAGGCACGCCGATTCGTTTTGATCTTGAAGTCCTCATACACGACGAACTCTACCGCTATCAGCTTGCCTTGGAATTGCCGCAGGACCCCCAGATTACCTCGGAATTGCTGCGGGACCCCCAAGGAATACGAGTTGCGTAAGAACGGCTAACGCAAGACGGCGTCGATATCTTCGTTCGAGATACCGCGCAAGTCAGCCTCTCTCGAACAGCTACGCCCGATGCACGATTCGTGGTGGATTGGCATTTGGCGGCGTTACCGCTCATTCAACCGAAATCCGCTTCAGACCCGCTTCACATCTTCAAAAACTGGCTTGCACGGATGCTGATCTTGGCGCCGATGCCCGGCGTCATTTCGGGAGATTCCGTCGGCGACACACTCACGCCAGACAAACAGTGTTCGAACTTTGGGGCGTGGTTCACGGGGCTGCTCGCGCGTTCACCCGCAGCCTACGCTGATATTCACACGTTCATACAGCAGATGATGCCTGATTTCAGCGGTATTAATAATCCGCTCATTGCCGAGGACGCACGCAGTTTGTTGGTGCGGTTTAGGCAGGACGGCGCAACGTTGAACCTAGCGTTTGCAGATCTCTCAGACGGCGAGAAGTGTTTTTTCATCGGCGCCGTCGTACTGGCGGCGAACGAGGCGTATGGTCCGATTTTTTGTTTTTGGGACGAACCCGATAACTACATTTCACTCACCGAGGCGGGGCAATTTGTGATAGCCCTTCGGCGATCATTCCAGTCGGGCGGGCAACTGTTAGTGACTTCGCACAATCCTGAAGCGATACGCCGCTTCTCCACCGAGAACACGTTTCTGCTTGGCCGACAGAGCCACCTGGAGCCGACCATCGTACGGCCGCTTGCCGATGTGACGTTCGACGGTAACTTGGTCGACGCGATGATTCGCGGCGATGTCGAAATATGAGTGCGAACAAATATAAACCGCACGTGCTTGTACTGCCCGAAGATGACGCCAACAGCGATATCGCGAACGGTTTTTTGCTCCATGACGCCCTCTCACCCGTTATTAAAGTGCTGCCTTGCGCGGGCGGGTGGGAGAAAGTTCGGGATGGTTTTTTGTCGGCCCACGTTGCCGCGATGCGAAGGTTCGAGTATCGCTATATGGTCTTACTCGTCGACTTCGATCGAAACTCAAATCGTTTCCAAGAGATGACCAAGGACATCCCGGAAGACATCGAGGAAAGAGTTTTTGTGATTGGCGTGTGGTCAGAGCCGGAAAAATTACCGCGAGCGAATCTCGGCAGCAGGGAAGAGGTCGGGAAACAACTTGCAGACGAGTGTTTTGACAAGACAAGAGACGTCTGGGAGCACGATCTGTTGCGCCACAATGCCGCTGAGTTGGACCGAATGACAACCCATCTTAGACCAATTCTTTTTCCGTCGACGTAGTGTTTTGGCTGCCCGGCAAAGTATGACATGCCTTGGCTGGGTGGCACTGTATCCATGGGTTTTTCCTCTTGTTTTTCCGGTGATTATCGTGTTCCAAGGCCGTTTGCTGAACCATCTGCTGTGGCCAGTTGTCATTGAATTTTGCCGGTTCAGGGAATATCATTTATTGACCGGCGGACGAAAGTCGGCTTCATGCCGTGTGTTGCGGTCTTCGGATCAGGACAGCAACGAATAGGGGTAGGGAGAACCGGTTGAATTTCCGGTTCCCCCTCCCTCCGAACCGTACGTGCGGTTCTCCCGCATACGGCTCTCCAGTTAGTAGTTTCCCTCAAGGGATTGGACGAAACGGCGATGGGCGTCGCT
>JAJRWU010000193.1 GCA_024276655.1 Planctomycetota bacterium | reverse complement strand
CATTTGGGCGATGTGCATATCGCCACGGTTCATACCGCATCTTCGCTGGACGCCGCCAAAACCGCCCATCGCGCCGTGGAATTTCTGTCGTTCCACGATATTCCCGCGGAGTCTCACCGGATTGTGGCTGAAGAAAATGTCGCTGCCGCCATTTTGAAGAAAGCAGATGCATTGAACGTTGGACTATTGGTCATGGGTTCGCACGGGCATTCAAAAATTGAGGAGTTTTTCATCGGCTCGGTCACCGAGAGCGTACTGGCCAGGAGCCCCATTCCGGTGTTCCTCTTTCATTAAGCATCGAGCGGAAAATTAGTGTCGTAGCCATGCTCGCCAGAGCGTGGGATGGTTCACCGCTCACCCACCGTCTGGCGACGATGGCTACACAAATGCGACCGTTTTTTATCGAGCGGTGCTAAGAAAGCAGCGATGAAACTTGTTGAAATCAATTGGAATCCAACCGACCGGCAACTGCGGCAGTTTGGCGTCGTTTGCCTCGTCGCTCTGCCGACGTTGGGTTGGGTTTGGGGAGGCGGCTGGCCTGTTGTGCTGATTCTGGCGGCAATCGGGCTGGGAGGCGCCATTCTCGGCTGGGCCGCGCCGCAAACGCTGAAACCGGTTTTCGTGGTGTTTTCGCTGGCGGCAATGCCGTTCGGCGTGGTGCTCGGCGAACTGGCGATGCTGCTCATTTACTTTGGTTGTTTTTTGCCCCTCGCGATAATCATGCGATGCGTGAAACGCGACGCCCTGCAACTCAAACTCGATAGGCGGGCCAAAACGTACTGGCGGAAAAAAGCACCTCCCAAAGACGCCGCCAGTTATTTCCGGCAGTTTTAGAAAACAGTTTTAGAAAACGTAGAGCAATGCGTTTCTGAATTGGCGGCGCGAGAAGCCCGGCTTCTTTTGAGTCACAAATAGTTCAGCAAAGCGGTTCGGCAAAAAAGGAACAATCCTGAATTTACATGCCGAATTAAAAGCCCGGCATTTTGAAAATGCCGGGCTTTTCTGAACCGCAACCGGTAACTTATTTCAGGACTGTTCCAAAGGAGGCTTCAGCCAGAAAGCGTCGTGGTCGAATTAGGCTTCCTGCTCGCCAACCGCGCTCTTTTCAGCGGCGCCGTCGGCGCCTTCGTCTTCAACAACGGACGCGGCGGCAACGCCTTCTTCGTCTTCGTCTTCCACGGGACACAAGCCCGCCGCTTCCCACATTGTGTTGAGTCCTTCCGCCGCGCTTTGGACGATCTTATCGCGCGTGCGGCCCTTGAATTGCGAAGGATGGGCAATTGGCGTAACGGGCCCGTCGTAGCCGATTTCCGCCAGGAGTTTGAGCACCTCCAGGTTGAACGTATCGCCCTCTTGTCCGGGGAAATCTTGCTGGCGTTCGTCGGGCTCGTCACCGATTTCGCCCACCGGGTGCGACATTCGCACGCACGCGATGCGGTCGCCGCCGAGTTCCCGCAGTTGATCCAGCGTGCCGCCGCCCAGCCGCCATTGCCAGGTATCGAGCGCCAAGCCGGCATTCGGCGAGTCGACGCTCGCGATCAACTGCAACAGCGGCGCCGCCTCGAAAATAAACGGGGTTTTCTTATCAACGCGGTAGGAAGGCGCTGCCTGAAGTCCAATGCCGAACTTGAGCCCTTGCTTGTGAAATACAGCCGCGATATCGGTGAAGCGCTTCCGGTGAAACTCCAGACACTCGTCATACGACATGGCGTCTGTAGCCGGCATGGCGGTTACATACGCACCGTGGGCGCCGATCGAGTTTGCTATTTCGGCGAGCCGCGGCAGTTTGTCGAGATCGACGCCGAAAACAATGTCTTCCGATTCCCAACGCGTCGTGATTTGAAACTCGCCAATCTTGATTTTCGCGCTATCCAAGAGCCGGCGGGAGTGATCCAAGCCGCGCAGTTCGGCGCGCTTGGCGAAATCTTCCATGTCGATCTCGATACCTTCGAAATGGTATGTCAACGCGAGTTCAATCAACTCACTCTGACGCCCCAAAACACTTAATGCGAGTGGACTGAAATTCTTGAACATAAAGGAAGCTCCAGCTGAATAAACCGCGGCGGCGCGGCGCCCGCCAAGATGGGTTTTGTAATCGTTCCGGGAAACTCGCCATTGTGGCAGACCCGCCAGCCAGAGCCAAGGGGGCGGCTCATTATTTGTGCTTCGACCAACAGTCGCGGCGTCGGCGCCAGCCTGCCTAACGCCGTCTTGGCGCACTTGAATCCGAAACGAGCGGCACGAATCGGCAAGATGTTAATTTCGAGATGGCAAAACCGGCCGGCGTTTTTTTGATCACCTGCAACACCTGGGCGTCGGCCGGTCCAAACGGGCCGACCAGCCTGCCTCCCATGCGCAGTTGTTCGAGCAGCGCCGGCGGGCACGACTCCGCCGCCGCCGTGACAATAATGCAATCGAACGGCGCTTCGTCGGGCAGCCCCCAACTCCCATCCGCCAGAACGACGCGCACGTTTTCGTAACCCAACCGCTGGAGTCGGCGTCGGGCGGCTTCGGCCAATTCGGGGTGTCGTTCGAGGCTGATCACTTCGCCCGCCAATTCGGCCAACACGGCCGCCTGGTACCCGCTGCCGGCGCCGATTTCCAACACGCGTTCGCCGCCGCGCAACTTCAAGGCTTCGGTCATCATGGCCACGATCAGCGGCTGGCTGATCGTTTGCCCGCAAGCAATAGGGAGTGCGCAGTTGTCGTAAGCTTGCGAACGAAACTCGTCGGGCAGAAATTCCTCGCGCGGAACGCGGGCCATGGCCGCCAGCACCGATTCATCGCGAATACCGCCGCGGCGGAGGTCGTGCGCAACCATGGCCAAGCGCCGTTGGCGAGCGTGGTTAGGCGTCGGCTGTCGTGACGTCGGCGGCGACATCGGCGCTCACCTTCCAATCGACCAAGTGTATTTCCACCGATTGCCGGCCTTGCCAGTCGTTGATCACGGGCCGGTAGGCGACATCGAGCAGACGGTCTTCCAACGCCGCGATTTCCTCCAGGGAGTCGCCTTGGCCGAAACCAACCGCCCGAATGGCGGCGCCGTGTTGCTTGAGTCGGAGGGTTAAATGCCGGTTGCCGCCGCCCATCTGTTTTGGCGGACCGGCCAGTTGCACGCCCGTCGCACAGAGCAGCGGCCGGGTGTTGGCCGCTCCGAACGGCGCCAACTGTTCGATCTGACGAATGGCGCCCAAATTCAGTTGGCTCAAAGGCGATTCAGCATCGATATGCAGCTCCGCCACGCGATCTTGTTCGTCGATTTCCCGCGCGGCGAATTCGCGAAAGGCGTCGCGAAAGGCGTCCACCGACGACGGCTTGATTTTCAAACCAGCCGCTGCGGCATGACCGCCATACGACGCCAAATGATCGGCGCAGGAAACCAACGCGTCGTAAAGATTCAGTCCGCCCGCCGTTCGAGCGGAGCCGACCGCCAAGCGCCCTCCCAACGATTCGCCGGCGATCATCACCACCGGCCGATGGTACTTCTCGGCCAGCCGCCCGGCCACGATGCCAATCACGCCAGGATGCCAATCGGCATGGTGGAGCACCAAGGCGGCGTCGGCTTGCGGGTCGAACTTCTCCTGCGCCTGCTTTTTGGCGGCCAGATAAATACTCCGCTCCAAGCTGACGCGGTTATCGTTCAGGTTGTGTAAATATTCCGCCAACGCCTGAGCGCGTTCCTCGGAGTCGGTGGTCATCAGTTCGACGCCCAGTTGCGCTTGCCCCAAACGCCCCGCCGCGTTCAGACGCGGCGCCAGCGTGAAGCCGATGTCTTCGCTGGAAAGCGCCGGCTTTTTATCGATTCCCGTGATTCGCATCAGGGCCGCGATACCCGGCGGCGGCTTGTCGCGCAACATGAACAGACCATGTCGAACCAGAATTCGATTTTCACTCACCAGCGGCACCACATCGGCCACGGTTCCCAAGGCCGCCAAACCGACAGCCAACAAAAGGAAGCCCCGCAGCCGATCGCTCACGCGGTCGGAACCGCTGGCCTTTTGGCACAGCGCCCAGGCCAGTTTGAAAGCCACCGCCGCGCCGCAAAGTTCGCCGAAAGGATACGGCCGCCCCGGCAAACGAGGATGGACGATGGCTGCGGCGTCTGGGAGCGCCGGCCCGAATTGGTGATGATCGGTGATGATCAACTCCAGCCCCAACTCCTTGGCGTGGGCGGCCTCTTCGATGCTGGTGATGCCGCAATCGACCGTTATGACAAGCTTGGCGCCGTGCGCGGCGAGTTTTGTCAGGGCGTCGTTGTTGAGGCCGTAGCCGTCGGTCATGCGGTTCGGCGCGTGGTAGCCGACATCGGCCCCGAGCAGTTTCAAGCAGCGATAGAGTATGGCCGTGGCGGTCATGCCGTCGGCGTCATAATCGCCGTAGATGACGATGCGCTTCGCCGCCTTTACAGCCGCGTCGATCACATCGGCGGCTTCAACCACCCCGGGCAGTTCGGCGGGGTCGAGCAGATCGTTGAGCTTGGCGTCGAGAAAAGTACGCGCCGCCTTGGCGTCGGTCACGCCGCGAGCTACGAGCAACTGGGCCACAACACTCGAAACGCCCGCCTGCCGCTCTAAAAGCGATATTTTGGCTTCATCGTGAACGCGAATATGCCAGCGTTTACCCATGACGTCCTGCAAAGGGGAAAAGGCGACAAACTACCGACAAACCGCAACTACTTTTTCTTTTCCACATGCACCGTGTGACGCCGCAGCCGGGGAGAGTACTTCTTCAACTTCAGCTTCTCACCGCCCGGTTTACGACGAATGGTGTAGTTGTAGTCACCCGTTTCTTCACAGACCAGAAAAACAGACTCGGCCTTCTTTTTGCTTTTCGCCATGGAATTTATCCCGCCAAGAGGCGTTGTTTTTGCGAACAACGAACTTCGTCGTTCAGGATCAAAGGGTTGATTATTTTTGCGGCAACTGCGGCCAACCGCCTTCGCGGCGGCAAAAATCCAATGCCGATTGTAACCATAAGCAGCCCCGATTGACTAGAGGCGAATATGAAGGGGAGAACGCGAGAGCGGCTGTCGGCTTTTGCACACACACCCAGAATGCGTGTTTTGCGCCAACACGAATTTCCAAGCACTTCAGAGCGGCGAAAGTCGCCTAAACAACGAGCGGAAAATTAGTGTCGTAGCCATGCTCGCCAGAGCGTGGGATGGTTCACCGCTCACCCACCGTCTGGCGACGATGGCTACACAAATGCGACAGTCATTTATCGAGCGGTGCTAAACAACGGCTTCCACAGCATAGAAACGGCCCTGAATTTACATGCCGCATTAAAAGCCCGGCATTTTGAAAATGCCGGGCTTTTCTGAACGACACCCGGGAACTTATTTCGGGACTGCTCCTTAGAGCGCCCCTGTTGGCCATTCGCCCATTTGTATTCCGCTACGGGAAAGGGCACAATGTCTCGGTCGGGCTGGCAATTCGGTCTGGCCGGCGATTGGATCTTTGCTGAGGAGTGTCTATCTCGATGGATGTCGTGCAAACGCTTTGTGATTTGGTCAGTCTGCCGAGCGTCAACCCGATGGGGCGAAACGTTCAAGGCGACCAATACCTGGAATACCGAGTGACCGAATACCTGGAGCGGTTTTTTTCCGGGATCGGCGCCGCCTTTGAGAGAATCACGGTCGAACCGCGCCGCGATAACATCATCGCCCGCATCGACGGACCACGTTCCGCCCAGAATGGCGGACCGCTGCTGATGTTTGAAGTCCATCAAGATACCGTGCCGGTCGAGGGCATGACCATCGAACCCTGGACGCCGCTCCGCCGCGATGGCCGCATTTATGGACGCGGCGCCTGCGATATCAAGGGCGGCATGGCTTCCATGTTGGCTGCTTTCAAACGCTTGGCGGCCGAGCCGGAAAAAATTCAGGGCTCGCTCCTGATGGCCTGTAGCGTGAATGAGGAATTCGGTTTTACGGGCGCCACGGATTTGGTCCGACTTTGGGAGTCGGGGGAATCGAAACTGCTGCCTCGCATGCCGGACGCCATCATCGTGGCGGAGCCGACGTCGCTCGACGTGGTGGTGGCTCACAAGGGCGTTTCACGCTGGTTGTGCCGCACCCGCGGCAAGGCGGTGCATAGCTCCCGCCCTGAGTTGGGCGAGAACGCCATTTGCAAAATGGGGCCGATCCTTTCGGCGCTCGACCGCTATCAAAAGGAAATCGTGTCGGAACTTGGAGAACATCCCTTGGTGGGACGGCCGACGTTGAGCGTCGGCGTGATCAGCGGCGGCATTAGCGTGAACACCGTTCCCGACGAATGCGTCATCCAACTCGACCGCCGCCTGCTGCCCGGCGAAGATCCCGACGCAGCCGTGCGGCATGTACACGACTTTTTGGTTGCCGAAGTTGGCGCCGAAGCGTTTGAATTCGAGATGGCCTATTTGCACGCGGCTGGTCTGCCCGACGACAACAACGCCGCGCTGGCCGAAGAAATGTGCGCCGCCGCCAAGCGCCAAGGTGTGGCCTCCAAACCGATCGGCGTGCTGTATGGCACCGACGCCGCCGCCTTTGGACCAGCCGGCGGCGCCGTTGTTGTGTTTGGCCCCGGCGACATCGGCCAAGCACACACCGTCGATGAATGGGTGGAGGAAGCCCAACTCTCCCGCGCCGCCGACATCCTTTACGAATTCGCCACGCACCCAGCCGGCGGTTAGGACCGAGCGGAAAATTAGTGTCGTAGCCATGCTCGCCAGAGCGTGGGATGGTTCACCGCTCACCCACCGCCTGGCGACGATGGCTACACAAATGCGACAATTATTTCTCGAGCGGTGCTTAGTGCGAGCGGCGGAAAATAACTTACCCGCACGCAGCGGGAGTCCGTCAAATTTTTGGGGTTCCGACCTACGCGGGAATGACCGTTTGCTGATTCACTCGCTTGCGCTTCGTGCTTGTATTAGGTGAATTATTAACTGCCGCTCGCCTAAAATACCGGCAGAATCCGGAATAATAACGGATAAATTCCTTCCTGGTCTCTGCAAAACAGGTCATTCATTCGCGAGCGGTGCTTACTCGTGCCGCAGGGCTTCGATGGGGTCCATGTTGGCGGCGCGAATGGCGGGGTAGATGCCGAACACCACGCCGATCACGACCGAAATGCCAAACGCCAACGGTATCGAGACGGGCACAATGATCGGCGTGACGGCTTGCATCACTTCGGGTAGTTTCGCCACGAACTCAGGGTTTTGCCAGCGGGCAAAGTTGCGCAGCCCGTCGACGATCGTGGGGCACAACAAACCGAAGGCCACGCCGGTGGCGCCGCCAGCGATGGAGAGCACGATCGTTTCCACCAGAAACTGGCGAATGATATCGACCTTCTTGGCGCCCAACGCGCGGCGCACGCCGATTTCCCGCGTGCGTTCGGTGACGGTGGCCAGCATGATATTCATGATGCCGATGCCGCCCACCAACAGCGAAATGGCCGCGATCAGCCCCATGAACATAATGAACATCAACCGCATGGTCTTGGCCTGTTCGAGCAGTTCCAGCGGCACCGTGATTTTTACGTCGCTGCGGTCGAACATGGCTTTGAGCAGATCGGCCGTGGCGAGCACGTGTTTGATGTCGTCGACGCGGAAAGTGATCTGATTCAGCTCAACTTCTTCGCCCTCGAATGAACCGGCGCGACGCGTCCAGACGCGGTCGCCGATACGTTGCCGCATGGTCGAGATCGGAACATAAATGTCGTTGGAGAACTCCTGGGCTTCGAGCGAACCGCCAATCGCGGCGGTCGGACTACGCGACTTCATCACCCCGATGATCAGATAGTAGTCTTTGTGTTCGATCAAATTGACCGTGCGGCCGATCGGGTCTTGGTAGGGAAAGAGCCGCTGGGCTACTTCCGCCGCCAATACGCAGTATGCCTTATGCGACTGAACATCGGCCGGCTCCAAAAAGCGGCCTCGGTCAACTTCCAAACGCAACACACGGGCGTAATCCGGTATGGTTCCCACCAGACGGCCATCCACCATTTTTTCGCCCCGGCTGAACTGCCGGCGAATTTCGCGGATCGGTAAAGCGCTTTTGATCGTGGGGACGGTCTCGACGATGGCGTCGAATTCGAAACGTTTCAAGCCGTAGGGAACGGGGCCGCGCGTGTTTGCGGTTTCTTCACTGGGCGGTTTGATGGAGCGGACGATGATGTTGTCGGCTCCGAGCCCCTCTATTTGTTTTTGGGCTTCAAAACTGATCCCCTCGCCGATCGCCAAGAGCCAGATCACACTCGCCACGCCGATGAAAATACCCAACACCGTGAGCAGCGAGCGCAACGGGTGCAGCAACAAACTTTTGACGCCAAGTTGCACGGTTCGCAGCCAGAGCATTTCGAGGATTTTCCCGTTTTAAGCGTGATCTGCTGGAATGGTGTCTTTTATTCTAGTATTCGGTGGCAGCAGCAGTTCCCGATTCTCGTTGATGATGTCCGACTGCAAGAGCCCGTCGCGCAGCCGGACAACGCGTTTGGCGTGCGCCGAGACTTCATCTTCGTGAGTCACCATGATAATCGTACGGCCCTCGTTATTGAGCTTTTCAAACAGGCCCATGATTTCTTCCGTGGTGACGGAATCGAGGTTGCCGGTGGCTTCGTCGGCCAGAATAAAGTTGGGGGCGTTGACCAAACTTCGCGCAATCGCGACCCGCTGCTGCTGACCGCCGGAAAGTTGCGCCGGGCGATGTTTCAGGCGATCCTTCAGCCCCACCAAATCGGCAATTTCTTCACAGCGAATTCGCTCCGCCGCGCCCAAACGGCCCAAATAAAAGAGCGGCACTTGAATGTTTTCCAACACCGTCAGCTGTTGGATCAGATTGTACGACTGGAACACAAACCCGATGCGCGAAGCGCGAACCGTAGCCAGTTCGTCGTCGTTCAGGGCGCCGATGTCGTCGTCTTCGAGCAGTAGCTGGCCGCTGGTCGGTTTGTCGAGGCAACCGAGTAGGTTGAGCAGGGTGCTTTTGCCTGAACCCGAGGGACCCATGATCGCGACATAATCGCCGAAGGGCACGTCGAACGAAACGCCGCGCAACGCATGTACAGTTTCCCCCTTGAGCGGGTACTCCTTGGTGATGTCGATAATTCGAGCCGCATACTTCATTGGCCGCCTCCGGGCGGGCTTTGCCTGCCGCCTCCCGGACCTCTTGCTCCGCCGCCTCCGCGCTGCGACATGGCCGCCGTCAGTTCGGCGCGCGTCACGTTGCCGTCGCCGTCTTTGTCGGCCGCCGCGACCCGGCCGGAAGAATCGGCCGCGAGTTCCGATTTCGAAAGGACGCCGTCTTTATCGGCGTCGAGCCGCCCCAGAATACGGGATGCGATCACCGCCGGACTAGGCGCCCCACCGCCTCTTCCAGGACCGCCTCTTCCAGGTCCCCCGCCGCCAGGTCCCCCGCCGCCAGGAGCGCCGCCGCCAGGAGCGCCGCCGCCAGGAGCGCCGCCGCCAGGAGCGCCGTCGCCAGGACCCCCGCCGCGTCTTCCAGGGCCTCCGGCGCCGCGTTGTCCGCCGCCAGCGAATCCTCCAACGCCTTTAGGCGGAGCGCCTTTGGACGGAGCGCCCTCAGACGAGGAGCCTGCGCCGCCTTTTGACCGCGGTGCTGCCTCCTTGATTTCAGGAAGCTTCACTTTGTCAACGTATTTCCGCGGGTTGAGCACCACTTCGTCACCCTCGCTCAGGCCGGATTTCACCACCACGAATTTGTCGTTCGATGCCCCCAGACCGATTTCCTGGAGGCTCCATTGCCCCTTCTGGTACTGGATGCAATAAGTGACCGAATCATGTTCCAAAATCGCTTGAACAGGAATCTGCAACGCATGGGGCAATTCCAGCACGCGAATCGCGACTTCGGCCGTCAACCCCGGCCGCAATTTGCCGGGTGGATTGTCGATTTTCACAAAAGTCGCGTATTCCTTGATTTGCGAACTGAAGAAGCTCGTCGCTTCGGGGTATTCGTTGACGTGTATTACGGTGCCGGGAAATTCTTCGTCGTCGTAGGAAACGATGCGTATCGTGGCCTTGAGCCCCTGTCGGATGGAAGTCACTTGCGATTCGTTCACCTTCGCCTTGACCTGCATATTGGTGGGGTCGGGGAACCGGACGATGGCCTGCCGCTCGCGCACCATGGCGCCGGCCTCCACCATAAACTCAGCACTCCCTCGACTACTCACTTTGTTGGCGTAAACAACCTGACCATCGGTCGGCGAGCGAATATCGCATTTTTCGACCTGATGTTTCGCCACTTTGAGCTTTTCCAACTCCAGTTCGTAACTACTTTCCTCCGACCTCAATTTCGCCGCCGCGATCGCGATATCGCTCTCGAATTGATTGACGAACTTCTTTTTGGTGTACTGCTCCAGCACTTCGAGTTTGGTTTCGGCCGTGAGCACTTCGGTATCAGCCTTATCCACCGCGAAACGATCGGCCTCCAATTGCAACGCACTTAAATAACCGCGAGCCGCCAACGATTCGCTGTATTTGACATATTGCTGAGCCTTGCGCTGGTTTTCCTTTGCCAGCAAGGCCTCACTCTCGATTTTCTGCTTTTCGTTGATGTAGGTGCCGTGCAAATATTCTTGCAACGCGATTTTGGCCGCTTCGTGGTTGTTATCGGCCTGAATTTTCAAAGCCAAGCTCGTATTACAGATGATTTCCTGCTGCACCAATTCCTGCTCAAAAGCGGAAGAATCAAGCCGCACGATTTGGTCGCCTTTCTTCACTCGGGCGCCTTCGGCGATGACCCACAAAATGGCCGTCTGCCCGTTGCGGCCCTTCACTTCGCACATCACCTCCACATTCTCCGAGCTTTCGATTTCACCCTGCTCGACCACCTCATGCAGAAAGTGCCCTGATTTAACGACGTGCGTGAGCGGCCCCCTTCCTTCATCGCCGGAGGCCAGGGGAAAAAACCTCCAGGCCAAGCCAACGCCGACAACCGCCACCACGATCACACCAGCTACCAGCGTGCGCGCGTTGCCACTGCGTTGCAAAGATTTCCGTACAGCAAAACGCCTTCGGGAAGCCATGAGATAAACCTTTTGGATGGGGGCCTGATCGAACCTATACCACTGTACCTACACGCGAAATCTTATGGGCACGCGAAATCTTATGGGCACGCGAAATCTTATGGGCACGCGAAATCTTATGGGCAACTTCGGTGAAGTCCGCCAAAATGAAGGTCTGCGGAGAAAGCCGCACACCACCGGGCAATGAACGCGTGCTTGATCAAGGTGGGGAATTCAGGAGGCCAATCGACTCGCCGCCAAACCACAAAACGGCCAGACTGACGCTCGAATCAAACTCCAACAGGGCGGAGGAAGGATCTTTTCAATCTCCAAGCACCGTTCGAGAAACTATGGTCGCCTTTCTCTCCGCGAAAGGAGCGTTCTTTCGCGGAGAGAAAGGCGACCATAAAATACCGCACGGCGCTAAAACGGCGGAAACACCACACCGCTAGAGACCGACAATATTCTAACCGCGACAGCGTTTCATGTCACGCGGATTTCCCTAAACCCAAAACACCTTGCCAGTTGCGCGGAAATCACCTCGTATGAAACACCCGAAATAGGCCAAGGTTCCGTGGAAAACGGAATGGAATCGGATTTGGCCCTGATTTTTTCAGCCAACACGACACATGGCGAAATTTATCGTTTTCGGACCGAATTCCTGGGCCTGCGGCGGCGGGCTCGCGCTTTGCCCAAGTGACTGGCGGGCTTGCTGGGAGCGTCGAACCGTAACAACCCAGGACGCCGCCGCGGCGGGGAGTGAGGGTCGCGGCAAAGGCAGTCGGCGAACACATCGACGCCTTGCCCCCAGAGTTCCGCCGCGCCGGGGGTGTTCAAAGCGCACAACACCGCCGAGTTCAGCTCGTAGAGGTTTCCGTCGAGCCCTGATTCGGAGAGTGCTCTTTGCAGTCCGCCGGAAACGCCCATGGCCCAGGCGCGGGCGGGGTTGTCGAACGGAGGAGAATCGCGCCCTGAATCGCGGGTTTCGAAAATTGCTTCACAGATATCACGAGAAGCCGAGAACACGCCCGCGCAAATGAGAGGGCGTACGGAATAGACAGAGCAGAGTCCGTCGTCGCCGAGCAGGCCGCAACCCAGGCGAAGTTGGGCGGCCTTTGCGGGCGAGGCTTCTTCGCGCAACGCCACGATCTTTTCCAAGCGTGATTTGAGCGTGTCTCTTTCCGCCGCCGAACAGGAATCTTGCAAGTATTCGGCGATCACGACCGCCTCCATGGGCATAATATCGACCGTCGAGAATCGGCAGCAGAAGTGACACCCCGACCCACATTGGCGGGCCGCCGCCATGGGCGATTCCCCCACGCCTTGTGCAACGCGATTCATGGCGTCCGACCAAATCGCGCTGGCCCGTCGAGACGTCGAAACCCCTCGCAGCAATTTTTGAACGCTCTTTTTTTGGAATTCGGCAGCTTGCAGGAAGAGCGTGCGCAAATCGCCGGGCCGCTGCAAACACTTCAGGAAGTCAACGTTGGCGGGGTCGTTTGTGACGGGTTGATTATTCAGAGGGGGCGTCATTTTGCCTGCCGATGGCCAGTGTGTGTCGATGTCGAAAAATAGAGTTGCCTTTCTTTTTTCGGTGCTCGACGCCATTTGCTTGCAGTCATCGCCGAGATTTATTCCCAGCTGCCAGCGCCCACAATCCGGCTGTAGGGGCTGTAACGGTTCTGTTGCTTATACATAAGTTTTGTTGGCGCCGGGTCCGAAGGTCATCGAAGGCGAGCGGCGGCGTTCGTCTGAAAACATATCCCGGAGGGATTCAAGCCATTAGCCGGTGGTCGATCGCAGCGAACACCACCGGGAGATCGAATCGCTGAAACACCGCATCCCGGCGGGATGCGGGAGTTATTGTGCGGTCGATACCGGCGGTGGCGCTGCGCTGACCGCCGGCTAATGGCTGTCAAGCCTCCGGCTTGTAACGAACTCTTGCCTGCAACGAACGCCTTCTTGCTTCAATCGGCGGCGCGAATCTGGCGTCCCTATGAAAAAAACTGGCGGGTTGGCGAATGACTTATTGTATAAACAACAGGTAACGGTTGGCCGTTTCCGATAGATTTTTTCAAAGTACGGCTCGGGCCGCGATGAAAGTGTGGAACGACAGGATTCCGAATTGCGGCGCGAGAAGCCCGGCTTTTTGAAAAAGCCGGGCTTCTGAACTGGGAAGTAATTTCCCCACACTTTCTTGGCGGAACAACCGCCAAGCAAAACAAACTTCTTTCCTCCGGATGCGGGAACTCGATGAACGCGGAAATCATTGCCATCGGCGACGAACTCACCAGCGGCCAGCGTCTCGACACCAATTCCCAATGGCTCAGCCAGCGTCTGGGCGAAATGGGAATACGCGTGCTGTATCACACCACCGTCGGCGACGACATAGAAGCCAATACGCGTGTGTTCGCCAACGCCTTTCAACGCGCCGACTTGATCATTTGCACTGGAGGACTGGGCCCCACCGACGACGACCTCACTCGCTTGGCGCTCAGCCGGGCGTGCGGTGAACCTCTGGAAACGCGGGAGGAAGCGCTGGAGCACATCCGGCGAATTTTTCGCAAATACAGCCGCGATATGCCCGATCGCAACAAACGCCAGGCGGAATTCCCCCAAGGCGCCCAAATGATTCCCAATCCTCACGGAACAGCGCCGGGAGTCGACCTGATCATTCCTCGCGATGGCCAATTAGAAGGCGGGCAATCACCAGATGGCCAATCAGAAGGCGGCGAAAGCCGTATCTTCGCGCTGCCGGGCGTACCCGCCGAAATGCGAGAAATGTGGGAGCAGACGGTCCGCCAACGTATTCAAGACGGCTTCGCGCTGGCTTCGCGGGCGATTCGGCATCGTCGCCTGAAATGTTTTGGCGTGGGCGAAAGCCACCTCGAACAGATGTTGCCCGACATGATCAAACGCGGACGGGTTCCGGCGGTGGGTATTACGGTCAGCCAGGCGACCATTACGCTTCGCGTGACGGCCGAAGACGCGTCGGAGGACGCCTGCTGGGAAGCCATGACGCCGACGCTTCAAACTATCCGGGAACGTTTGGGCGATCTTGTGTTTGGCGAGGAAGACGAAGAACTGGAGCACGCCGTGGCTTCGTTGCTTGCGCAGTCCGATCAGGTGTTGGCCACGGCCGAATGGGGAACCGGCGGATTGATCGCGCATTGGATGAGCGAAGCCTGCCGCGGCAGCCAGCATTACGTCGGCGGCGCCGTATTGCGGAATGAACAAGCCGTGGGCGCATTGCTCGGCGTTGCCGCCGAACATTGGGCGGAGCACGGTTCCCACAGCGCGGAATTGGCGGCTCTCCTGGCCGAAAAAGTGCGTGATTCCTACGGGGCGGATATCGGCTTGGCGGTGGCCGCGATTCCGCCAGCACCGCCCCGCGCCGACGCGCCTCCGCGCGTGGCCATCGCGTTGGCCACGGCTGACGAAACAACGACCAAATTGATTCCTTATTCCGGCCATCCTGACATCCTCCTGACGCGCACCGCCAAACAAGCGTTGAACCAGGTTCGCTTGCTGCTGCTCAAACAACGCGCCGTGCGATGATCTTGCCACAACACGCTGAAGCGCACCCTCCAACGGATCAGCCGTTGCCGCGCACGCAGGCCCGCCAAAGAGCCGGAATCGTGGCGCGGTGGTCGCCGCAAAAATAGTGGCTGCGGCCGCCATCGGCCACCGTGCGGACGAGAATCGTTTTCCAGGGGCGGTAGTAGTACATCGGATGGTCCTTCGATGGCGGACCGCCCCGATACTCCGGCGGCAGCGAAACCAGATCGAACACCGCCGTGGTGAAATGACAAACCTCTTGGCTCTTCCGCCGGGCCACGTTTCGAGCCATCGCCAGCGCTTTGAGGTACACTTCGGGCCCGGTCACGGCGGAACCGATGTTCAGAAAGACACCGCCCTCCAGATCTTGAATCGTGCGAACGAAAATCAGAAAATCGGTGTACGACGTTTGCCCCAACGCCGCTCCGGAGCAATTCGCATGCGAATGGATGATATCGCTGCCGATGCTCACATGCGAAGTCACGGGCACGCCGCAACGCCAACCGGCGGCTGCAATGCTGAGCTGCCGCGAGGGGAAATCCTGCTCGACAATTTCCCGCCCCAGAGCCTCTCCCAGCCCTTCGCCCCGCTCGGCCGCGTGGCAAATGATATCATTCAGGCCGCTGGTTTCCCGCCATAAGCCGAATTGCCCTTGGCGAATCCATTTGGGCACGTCTTCGCTGGTGCCGCCCGCCAAGGCAAGTTCGAAATCGTGGATCATGCCGGCGCCGTTGGTCGCCAAATGCGTGACGATGCCGCGTTCGATCAAATCGATCAAATAGCGAGAAAGGCCAAGCTTGATCGGGTGGGCGCCCATCATGATCACGACGGGCCGCTTTTGCGCCCGCGCCGCGGCGATGGCTTCGACCACTTCGGAAAAACCTTCGTGTTCAAACGGCGGCGCGGGGTCGTCAAGTTGCCGGCATTGTCCGGCGGTAAGATCATGGCCGCGGTCGGCCAGCGCTCGCAGTTCGATTTGGCTTCGATCAAAAAGGGGGTAACGGCTCAAGTCGGTGCTTCCTTTACTGCGACTGTAAATGTTCGCTTCCATGGCGCCGCCGCGGCGAGATTTCCTCACCGTGAATGCGACGAAAGTGGTTGATATCCCATAACTTACATCATGTCAATAATATTCAATCTGTCGCGGTCGTACAAAACGCTTGCTCCGTAAAGCAAGAATTGCTAGTTTTAGCTACCAACTTCATCCGGGTAGACGCCGCCCCGTCTATAACTTCACACGCCATTTTCAACCGTGGTTCGATATGCCTTGTTCACTACAGCGCCGTCTGACTAAAAAATGAGCATATGACCGCACCTAGGCGAATGGAACCTCCCTTCCGCGTTTTCTACGTGGATCCTGATCCACGCGGTCGGGAACTCGTTCGCCAAACGTTGCACGATCAGGCCGAATTTGAACTTGTGGCGATAGACGCCGTCGAAACGGAATTGGAACGCCTGCGCAGCGCTGGCGCGTTCGATGTTGTTCTCAGTGAATTGAATGTTCTCGGCTTCGAAGGCCTCGAAATAATCGAGGCGGTTCGGAATATCTCGCCCGATACGCCGGTGGTGATCATCACCGCCGCCGGTTCGGAGGAAATCGTGGTTCAGGCGTGGCAAGCGGGCGCCGCCGGTTATGTTGTCAAAACCGCCGAGCAAATCGACCGTTTGCCGCAGACGCTTTCTTCGGCCATTGAACAGGCGGAATCGCGGCAAACAAAACGCCGCACGCGCGAAGAACTCGAATCTCGCGAGAGTTTGTATCGGCGCGCACTCTTGGCGTCGTCGGCCGCCGTTTACCAGCGAGATTTCGCCAGCAACACCTACACGCACCAAGATTCCAACATCGAGCACCTGCTGGAAGTCTCCGCAGATGCGTTGACGCCGGATGCCTGGCGCCAACTTATTCGTCAAACCATTTTTCACGGCAAGGCGGCTGGCTTATCCTTGGAGCAAGTCGAGGGGCTATTTCGAGCAGGGAAGATCGATGTTTTAGCCTCCGACGATAAATGTATCACGCCGAGCGGGAAGACAGTTTGGCTTTCCGATACCGCCGTACCCGTGTACGACCAACAAGGCCGCGTAACCGGCTCGATCGGCTTGCGGCAAGATATCACCGAGCGCAAACATCTTGAGGAGGCGTTGACCAGAACCCATGCGGTTTTAGAAGCCACTTTTAACAACCTGGCAGATGCCTTGTTCGTGGTCGACCCGCAAACGCGCGTCGTGCTCACCTGCAACCCGGCGGTGGAGCATGTCTCGGGATACGCGCCGGAAGAAATCGTCGGCCGTAACGTGGCATTCCTGTATTCCGACCGCGCCGCTTATGAAGAAACCGGTCGACAGATGTTTTCCGCCTTGGATGCGTCCGGCCGTTATTCCAGCGAAACGCAATTGCGGCGCAAAAACGGCCAACTGGCCGACGTCGAACACACAGTGAGTCAAATTCTCGATTACGAGGGCCGCCGGGTTGCGATTGTTTCCTTGGTAAGGGATATTTCCCACCGCAAACGCGCCGAACGCGAAATTCGTCAAAATCGAGAAGCCGCCGAGGCTTCGCGCCAACAGCTTTTAATCGCGATCGAGAGCCTGACCGAAGGTTTCGCGCTCTACGACGCCGACGACCGGCTCGTGATCTGCAACTCCATCTACCGAGAGCAGTACGATCTGAGCCAAGACCTGCTCGCTCCCGGCGCCAAATTCGAAGAACATATTCGCGCATCGGCCTACCGCGGCCAAATTCAAGAGGCCGTTGGTCGTGAAGAGCAATGGGTGCGAGAGCGCGTGGAACAACATCGCCATCCTCAGGGCAAGTACTTGCAGCAGTTGGGCAACGGGCGCTGGCTGCTGGTTTCCGAACATTCCACGAAAGACGGCGGAATCGTCGGTGTTCGGCGAGACATCACCGAAAGCAAGCGGGCCGAAGAGGAGCTGCGCGAGAGCGAAGAGCGTTTTCGGCAACTGGCGGAGAGTCTTGATCAGGTGCTTTGGTTTTCGTCGGTAAATCCGGAACGCATTACCTACGTCAGCCCCGCCTTCGCAGACATTTGGGGCCGTTCGGAAACGGCGCTGTACGAAGACCCGGGCCTCTGGGTGGAGGCGATTCACGACGATGATCGGCAACGTGTTCGAGATATTTTCACCGAATGGATCGAAGGCCGTGAGCCGGAGTACCGCGTTGAGTATCGGGTGGTGCGCCCCGACGGCGAAACGCGTTGGGTTCATGACCACGGCCTGATTATTCGCGACGCCTACGGTCAAATCGTACGGCTGAGCGGTATCGTGCGAGACATCACGGAAGAAAAACGGGCCGATGAGAAAATTCGCTATCAATCGCAACTTCTCGACAGCGTTCAAGAGGCGGTCGTCGCGACCGACCTGAGCGGCGTTATCGTTTACTGGGGCAAGGGCGCCGAACGCCTGTACGGGTATTCGGCCGATGAGGCGTTGGGAAGTATTCTGGCGGTGTTGACCAACAACGACGGAGAACTGGCCGACTTTCATAGAATGAGCCAGATTCTCAACACCGGTTCTTGGGCGGGGCGGCAAGAGCTGCATCACAAAGACGGGGAGCCGTTTACGTCGGATACTTTTATCTCGCTCGTCACGGGAGAATTTGACGAACCCTGCGGTTTTATCGGTATTTATCGAGATGTTTCCGCCCATGAAGAGCACCTCGCCCAGCTTCGCGAACGCGACGCTGAACTGGCGCACGTTTCGCGACTGGGCCTGTTGGGTGAAATGGCCGCCGAGATCTCGCATGAAATCAATCAGCCTCTCTATGCGATTTCAAACTGCGCCATGGCCTGTTCCAAGAGCATTAAACTCGCCGCGCCCGACTCCCCGGAAAGAACGTTGGCCTGTGTGCGAGAAATCTCGCAACAGGCTCATCGGGCGGGCGAAATCGTGCGGCGCATGCGAAGTTTTTCACGCAAAACGCCGTTTAGTTTGAGCACCGTCAACCTCAGCATGCTCGTCCAAGAGACCATCGAACTCTTGAGCGGGAACACAAAGAATTTGGCGATATCTGTAAGTTTTCAGGCCGCCGAACAGCCGCATGCCGTGCTTGTCGATCGAATACAGATCCAGCAAGTGATCGTAAACCTGATTCGAAACGCCTGCGACGCCATGGCCGACATTCCCTCCCAGCAACGCCAATTGCAGATTTCAACCGCGTTCAATGACGAAGACGTTGTTTTTTCCGCCGCCGACTCAGGCGCCGGCATGCCGTTGGAGAACCTGGAAAGAGTATTTGAACCATTTTACACCACCAAGCCCGAAGGCGTCGGACTGGGCCTGGCGATCAGCCAAAGAATCATCAAGAAGCATCGAGGACGCATCTGGGCGACGCCCAATGCGGAGCAAGGAACGACCTTCCATTTCAGTCTTCCGCGCCATGATGCAGACTATGAATAACATAAGAAATTGACGATGTAATCCCTCTGCAAATCAGCTACATTGGGGGGCGAGGGCGGCCAAGGCGAACGACGGAACCGAATTTTCCCTTACCGGGGAAAATTCGATTGGAAAACTCTCGCCCGCAACGGGCTCAGAGCAATGGGCGAAGAGTTCCATGCGGTAACGTTCAGGAGGAAAAGATGGCCACGACGCCAACAGTTTTCATTGTCGACGACGACCCCGCCGCTCGAAGATCGGTGGAATTATTGGTCGCGCCCATGGGAATAGTCGCCGAAGCATTTTCGTCGGCCGAGAAACTTCTCGAAAGGATCGACGCCCATTGTCGGGGATGCATTATCACCGATGTGCGCATGCTGGGCATGAGCGGCGTCGAACTTCAAGATGAACTCACCAAACTCAAGATTGAGTTGCCCGTGATTGTCATCACCGCCTACGGCGACGTGCCCATGGTTGTTCGAGCCATGAAAGCAGGCGCCGCCACCTTTTTGGAAAAGCCTTGTCGGGATGAAGAATTGTGGGACGCCATCCGAGGCGCGCTCCGCCGCGATGAGGAATGCCAGTTCAGGCGCCAGCAAGAGCAAGACCTAGACCATCGTCTCGCCCAGTTGACCGAAAAAGAACACTGCGTGATGCAGTTACTTTTGCAAGGCAAGGCCCATAAAGTCATTGCCAGCCAGCTTGATATCAGCATTCGCACGGTGGAGGTTCGGCGGAGCCGGATTCTGAAAAAAATGAATGTCGCGACACTCGTTGAATTGTCGCAAATCGTCGCTCGCAGGGAACTCCAAAACGAGTCAACGTGATCGGCGGAGCGCACCTCGCGGTTTGTTTGTTCAGGCGTACACGGCGGCGCGGCGTACACGGCGGCGCGGGGCGAGATCGGCTCGACTTGGTCGGTTAAAAACATGTCGGTTAAAAACATTTGCTGACGGCGACGGCTTTGTCGCCCGACTTCTTTTGGCGAACCTATGGGCTTTTAGCTGGTAGTCGTTGCGTTCTTATCTTGGAATAACGGGAGTCGCCATTCGATGGCGGGTTCTCACTCGCCGCCGAGAATTTTCCTGGCGGCCGGCGCGCCAGCGCCGCTAAGGTAGAGAAACAAATTCCGCACTTGCTCGTCGCTGAAGTTCCGCAGCATGCCTTCGGGCATCATGGATGTGTTCGCGGTGCGCATTTCCTCGATGGCGTCGAGCGGCAGGCGAACGAGTGCGTTTTGCGTGCGCAGGAGGACAAATTTTTCGGTGTGTTGGACCATGAACCCGCTCAACAGGCGGCCTTCGTCGGTCAGGACGGTGGTTAGTCGGTAGGCGGGGTCGACGATCGCGTTGGGGTCGATCAGATTACTGAGCAGGTAGTCGATATTCTGGCGGCCGGAGCCGGTGAGGTTGGGTCCCACGTTGCCGCCTTGGCCGAATAACGTATGGCACTTCGCGCAGGTGTTTTTGAAGAGCGTCCGACCTGCTTCGGCATCGCCCTGGGTGAGGAATTCGGGGGTCAGCCGACTTTTCCGCCGGGCGATTTCCGCCGATTTTTGAAAGGTTTGCGCATCATCCGCCCAGAGTTTGGCAATCTTTTTATGTAGCTTCTCGTCGCGAAAGGCATGCAGTTGTTGCAAGGCAAACGCAGACACATCGCGCTGCGGGATTTTCCCCTGTTCGATTTTTTGCAACAGCCGGGCGGCGAAGTCGCGGCGGGAACTCAAAACACTGATCGCATCTTGACGCTCGGCCGCATTGAAACCGGTATACAAGGCGAACAGCTTCTCGGCCGTGGCGGCGTTGTTTCGCAGCACGAGCGATTGGATCACGTCGCGCCGCAAATCGGCGGGTTCTTCGAGCAGCGCATGCAATGTTGGCAAGGGCAGGCCGCCGTCAATCTTCAACAACGCTTGCAGCGCTTCGCGCCGCTTGTCGGACGAAGCCTCCACATCGAGCACGACGCCGCGCAGATCGGCAATCGCTTTTTCATCGCCGAAGATCGTCGCCAAACGCACCGCCAACGCTCGCAACTCCGCGTGGGAGCTGGAGACGATCTGAGCATACAACAAGGGCCACTGTTTGGGGGCGGCGTAACTCCCTCGTTCTTGCAGCACATCGAACACGCCCTGCAATAAACCAAAACGGAGGTTTTCGTCGGGGCGCCGCAGCGCCTCTCGAATAACAAACGCCACCGGCGGGGAGGCGACATCCAACGTTCGCCGGGCGATATAACGCCGCACGAGCGGAATTCGGGATTGCGAAGCCCACTCCAACGCAGCCTCTTCATTCCCAACCACCAGTGGTTCGACGCCGTACCAAATCATTAGCGGCAGGTAAGGATCGTTGGCGTCTTCGGCGTGCGACAGCAACGCTTGGGCCATTGGCGCCCGCCGCGCGAGCGGTATTCGCTGCAAGGCACAAGCCAGCGCCAATCGCACTTTCGCGGCCGGCTCATCGCGAGCCAACTCCTGCATTTTCGCCAGCGCCGCCGAACTGGGCTCTTTTTCGTCCACCAGAAAACGCACCGCCCAACGCCGCACATGCGGGCTTTCGTGCTGCAACAGAGCGATACACTCCCGCGGCGGCAAGGCCTGTATGACGAACAGGGTCCAGAGCGCGCGGAGCTTTTGCCGCTCATCAGCCTCTTTTTGGAATCGGCGCCGCAGGTGGTGCACGGCGGCGTTGATGTCTGCCGTGAACGCCGTGTCTTTTGCATGTGCTTCGTTTTTCGCCCGCGCCGCCCGCTCTTGCAAAAGGCGCCGTGCATGCCGCACGAACCAAGCGTTGCGATGGCCGTGCAGTTCTGCTAGTTCCAAGCAGGAAAGCCGCTGCAAGTCGAGGGCGTGTTTTTCCGGCCGGCCATAAACAACCTTGAAAATACGGCCGCTGCCGCGATGGCTGCCGTCGGTATCGTGGCATTCGCCCAGATCGTGCCAGTCGGAAACGTACACGCCTCCGTCGGGGCCATACTTCACCGAAAGGCCGCGAAACCAAGGGTCGTGAGCAAAGAGGAAGTCGTCTCCATGAACGCCCACATACGTCGACCGATGCGGAACCAGCCGATCTTGGTTCACGCGGTTGCCGTGCAGATTGGCGGTGAGGAACGTTCCCCGATACGCCTCCGGCCAGTTATCGCCCAAATACACCATGCCGCCGCAGTGGGCGTGGCCGCCGCCGGCCACCGAATGGCGATTCTCCGCCGTGCGCGAGCTGGTCCAATTCCCGCCGCCCCAGTGCAAATGGTCGGCAATCGATTGGATCCGGCCGTAAGCGTAAGGGTAATCTTGCTCGACGCCGCGCCGCTGGCAATACATGCCCGGCACGATATGCCACAAGTGCGCGATCACGGTGTTGGCCGTGAACAGATCTCCGTATTCGTTGAAGTCGGCGCCCCAGGGGTTGACCATGCCTTCGGCCACCACCTCAAAGCCACCCCGCAGCGGGTGGTAACGCCAGATGCCGCGTGTTATTTGCGTGCGGTTAGCGGTAGCTGCGCCAGGGCGCCCGACCAACGACGGGTTCGACAACCCGATCGCGCCGTACAGCCAGCCGTCGGGCCCCCAATGCAAATTATTGAGCACGTTATTGGATGAAATCGCAAAACCATCGAGCATGGGCTCAGGGGGCGCGTCGGGAAGGTCGTCGTGGTTTCGATCGGGTATGAAGGCCAGTTCCGGCGTGTTGGCGATCCAAACGCCGCCATGCCCCAGGGCGATGCCGGTCAGATAGCGGCCTTTGTCCCAGAACACTTTTCGCCGATCAAACTGGCCATCGTGATTCGTATCTTCGAGAATCACGATGCGGTCCGACGCCCCCTCTTCTCGCCACTCGGGGTGGGCGTAATTCTCAACCACCCACAAGCGGCCGCGGTCGTCGAAATCGAAAGCGATCGGCCGACGAATATCGGGTTCACCGGCAAACAGCGTGACATGAAACCCCTCCGGCACGGTAATACGCTGGAGCGACTGCCGGGGCGAGAGGGAAACATCGGCGGGGTTTTGCGTATTCCGCACGCCGGGCGGCAAGTCGTCGGCTGGCAACGGCGGCGCAACACACAGAATGAGATACGAAATCAGCAGGACAACAGCAATTCGCTTCACGGTTTGTGGTTCTCCCGTTTTTCTGGAAGCAGTGTTCCGCACGCTCCATGTGCCCGGTGCTCTACTGATTTATACCTCAAGCAGCGGAAGATGTGACATATGCACCAGCTGTGATGCAATTGTGTCAGTCCTTACCGTGCGGAGTATATACTTCACACGCCTCAAGATGACTCGTTTAACGGCAAAACCGTTCAGTTTTTCGTAACCACAGACTGCACAAAGGTTTTCTTCAATGGAGGAAGCCGCCTGTGTTCGGGGCGGCATTTGTTCGTCGAAGACAAGCTCTGCCTCTCACCGTTCATGATACTTGCCGACCAATTCCAACGCCGGAAATTGCTCCGCGTCGAACAGGTTGGTCATCCGACGATGGACTTCGTCGTGGCC
This sequence comes from Planctomycetota bacterium, assembly GCA_024276655.1. Lineage (GTDB taxonomy): Bacteria > Planctomycetota > Planctomycetia > Pirellulales > Pirellulaceae > SZUA-33. The sequence continues at coordinate 12,371 of JAJRWU010000193.1, read as the reverse complement.
CGTTCGCTGCGGGTCGTCAAACGTGTGTTCGATGATTCGAACCGCTGATGCCGCAACGATCATTCGTTCGACTCGCGTAAGCATCGAGCGGAAAATGAGTGTCGTAGCCATGCTCGCCAGAGCGTGGGATGGTTCACCACTCACCCACCGTCTGGCGACGATGGCTACACAAATGCGACCGTTATTTATCGAGCGGTGTTTAACGATAAAAACGACATTGTCAGCCGTTTGAGATATAACTCCAACACGTCGAGACTCAAAGTCCCGCTGAATCAGTACAGCTCCAACACCGCCAATCGCTACTACTTGAACCTGAACCCGCACGTTGGTGTCAAAACATTGATCCGACCGATAACCGGAAAGGTTGTTCTCCCGGAGTTTGGCGGGCTCGAAAAATCGGCGGCGCCTCCGTTTGACAGAACCACCGCTGCGTCTAAAATGCCATATTCTCGTTCCACGAAGAACGGGGCGCATAGCTCAGTTGGTTAGAGCGCGTCGCTGATAACGACGAGGTCCGAAGTTCGACTCTTCGTGCGCCCACTGCTTCATTCGCTTACAATTTCAACCACTTGCCGGTTTTCCGGCCACAGCCTGGGGCTGTAGCTCAGTTGGGAGAGCGCCACGTTTGCAACGTGGATGTCGTCGGTTCGAGCCCGATCAGCTCCACTTGTCATAAACCGGGCAGGTGGCCCCATTTGCAGGTGGCCCCATTTGCAGGTGGCAAGGCGGCCAAAAATGAAAATATGGCCTCTCAGGCGTTAGTTTTGTCGATCGATGGCCTGAGCGCCGGTGGGCTGGGCCCTTTCGGCAATGCCTGGATCGATACCCCGCATTGCAACCAATTGGCGGCGGAATCCTTCCTGTTCGACCGGGCAACCACCGACTCTCCTCGGTTGGATCTGGCTTACCGCTCATTCTGGACCGCCTCGCACGCCGCTTGCGCCGCGTCTTCCTCCCACTGGAGCTTGCCCGCCGAGATTGTTCGCTCGGGTGAACAAGCCGTTCTGCTGACCGACGAACCGGAATGCGCCGAACACGAACTGGCGCGGCATTTTAGTGAAATCGTGCTACTTCCGGCGCATCACCCGCTGGAATTGGCCGAAGATCTTGCCGAAACCGAACTTGCCCGAACCATGGGCGCGGCCATCGACTGGCTACAGAATCACTCGCCGGGCGGTCTGGTTTGGATCCATCTCGGGGCGCTGCGCCGCGCCTGGGATGCTCCCTACGAACTGCGAGAGCAGTTCGCCGATGAAGACGACCCGCCGCCGCCGGAATCGGCCCAACCGCCCAGTTACCGCGTGAGTTCCGCCGCCGGTTCGGACCAGCTATTGGGAATCCAACAGGCTTACGCGGCACAAATCTTGGTGCTCGATCTTTGCCTGGGCGCGTTGTTGGAGACTATTTCTTCGAGAACAGACGACATGTTGTTTGCGCTAACCGCGCCGCGCGGGTATCCGCTGGGAGAGCACCAATTCGTGGGGCTCGGCGAGATGCATCTGTACGAAGAACTCATTCACACGCCGTTGATGATTCGTTTGCCTCATGCCGAATTCGCCTCGCAACGCTCCGCCGCGCTGGTGCAACCGGCCGATTTGAGCGCCACTCTGGCCGATTGGCTGGGCGTATCGCCGCCGGCTGCGGCTCAGGGGGGCAGTTTGTTGCCCTGCCTACGTGGGGAAACAGAACATACGCCCGATCGAGCCATTACCGTGGGAGACCGCCAAGCCACGCTCGATGTTGCTTCCTGGCGGCTGCGACGCTGTTTTTCGACACCCTTGGGGCCGAATGCACAAACGCCCGCCGATTCTTCGAATGAACCGGAATTCGGCCTGTATGTCAAACCAGACGACCGCTGGGAGGAGAACGAAATCGGCAGCCTATGCGAGGAAATTGGCGCCGGGCTGTCAAAAGCCTTGGACGCCTCCTTGGAGTCGCTGGCCGCCGGCGGGCCGATCGCGCCGGAACCGATTTCTCCCGAATTCACCCGGAAAATCGACTGATTTCACGCCGAGGAAGCTCTTCGGAGTCTTTCTTTTTCACGGCCAACGAAGCCGCCCGCAGTCAAACACGTTTGACATGTTAAGAGGTTGGCGCCGTGCGATTTCGTGTCCTTATTGAGCAGGATGAAGATGGCGTCTACGTCGCCGAAGTCCCCGTGCTGCCGGGTTGCATTTCGCCAGGAAAAACACGTTCCGAAGCGATCGACAATGCCAAGAAAGCCATCGCTGGTTATTTGTGTCGCGCAAGAATTGCTCGGTCAATGCGCGCGGAGAAATCCGCTGCAACTTGTGTCGCGGCAAAAGATTGATATCCCATCGGTATCAGCTATTCTCGATGCCTTCGATCGAGAGCAACACAAGTTTAGCGACACGGAGAATCGTTTGGCCGGATGGGTTCACCACGAAGGACGCGAAGAGCACGAAGTATGGAATTCGACGACCTCTCCCATCGCGGAAATTGGCCGGCGTGAAGATTGGCTTGCTCGTCAACTTCCACAACGTCAAATTGAAAGATGGCGTCAAACGTTTTGTTCTCTGACGCCCGACTCTTCCCCTTCGTGCTCTTCGCGTCCTTCGTGGTGAACTTGCTTCCGCACCGAACAAGGCGATGAGCGGGAGCACGCCTTGTCGAACCGCCGCGTTAACTCCCCGCAGGGCGGCTCAGGTTCTTAAACCTGAGCAGGCAGCGCGTGCAAGAGGCTGTTCGCCCTCTGTAACCGCCGCCGACCGGGTTCCTATTATACGAACGGACGCCTCATGGCCGTCAGGCTTCCGTCGGTGGCCGGAGTCATCGCGCCGCCACCGGTTTGCTAACGTGCTCCTTGACGTACGCCGGCGCGGGCAAGCCACGGCTCGTTCTAGAATCGCACCCAGACCACACCTGTGGTATCCTGAATTCGTGGGGAAGGAGCCCGTGGGTATCGGTGATCATAATTTTGGGAGGTTTGCGCCGTGCGATTTCGTGTCCTTATTGAGCAGGATGAAGATGGCGTCTACGTCGCCGAGGTTCCTTCGCTACCTGGTTGTATTTCGCAAGGAAAAACACGTTCCGAAGCGATCGACAATGCCAAGGAAGCCATCGCTGGTTATTTGGAGAGTCTGCAAGCCCACGGTGAGCCGATTCCACCCTCCATCATCGAAGAAGTGGTGGAGGTTACACCGTGACAGCGTTGCCGGTCGTTTCGGGTCGCGAAGTGGTCAACGCTTTGAGTAAGATCGGGTACGCGTTGGATAGGCGGCGAGGCAGCCACATGATTCTGCGGCGGCAAACGCCGCCATACCAGCTTCCGTTGGCAGGCGATATTCCACGCCTTCCCGTTCACTCAACTTGCCGCAGAATTCCACCGCACCGTTCCAACCCACGTACGTCGCCGGGTAGTTTGCGATTTCTGCCTCGATCACCTACATTCACTACAGCCCCATTGATTTAATTGCGGTGGGTGGCGTCGCGCCGTCGATTGGAAATGGGCAAGCAGATATTATCACCAAGGCCCTCCAGCCAACTATCGTCCGATCCACCAACGGTTCATGGTTTGCCAAACGAGACTTTCGATCAACCACTACATATATTGACGCATCGAAACGCAATGGCGAAGCCAAAGGCACAATAAACAGCGCCACCCAGCTGAGGACAGCCGTTGCATGAATCTTCAGAGCCTTCAAGTCAAGAAGCTAGTCAAGCTTATTAAAGACAGCTTTCGCGTTCGCAAGAACGTGAGGCCAATCTATATCGATGTGGGAGACAACCTTGATCGCCTTGGTGCTCCCCAACATCAGGTGATATTCGGACGGCGTGGATCGGGAAAGTCGTGCCTGCTCGTGGAGTATCTGTCAGCTGCGCCGAAGGATGCCATCACGCCGATCTACATCCTTGCTGATGAATTCAAGCGTTTGGCTTACCCGGATATACTCATTAGGTTACTCGTCGAGATTCTTGAATCCATGGAGCAGTGCCGGCCCTGGTATCGCAAAGTTTTCAGCCGTCACTCGGCGACGAAAGCCGCCGTGAAAGAGTTGCGCGCCCTATTGGACATTGCGGTCGAGGCGGACGTGTCCGAGGGACACAAGCTGCGAAATTCTGAGAATGTGGATATGGCACTTCAACCAGGAAAGGGGGTAAAGTTAGGTCTGGGCGAGGCCACTGAGGAAGTCAGTTCAAAAATGGCGCGATTTCGAGAGCGCAAGATCGATACCCTTGAGCGGCATCTCCGAGACTACAAGAATGCCATCGTTAACGTAACCAAACAATGGCGTGCTGCACACGGCTGCGTTCTTATCGACGATTTTTACCTCATTCCGCAGGAGAGGCAGCCAGACGTAATCGACTATCTCCATCGTTTGTTGCGCGACACGGATGTTTACCTCAAAGTCGCCACCATTCGGTATCGCACCACACTGCTCAAAAATCACCCGCAAACGATAGGAGTTGAACTTGGCCAAGACGTCGAGGAGATTAACCTTGACCGAACACTTGAGGACTTAGAGACAACACAAGACTTTCTGTACAAGATGTTAAGCTCCATGGCGGAAAAAGTGGCGGTCCCGGAGGTCCGCGTTCTTTTCAACTCCGACGCATTGCAAGCCCTCACCTTGGCATCAGGTGGGGTGCCACGAGACTTTCTGACAATATTCGTTAACGCTGTTGAGCAAGCGGTAGCAGAGGGAAAACCTCGCTGGATTACGCCAAAGCACGTGAATAAGGGCGCTGGCCGCCAATCATACCATACTAAACTCAGCCATTTGAAACAGGATGCAGACAGCGATGCGGCTGGCCTGGAGCGAGTGCTGGTCGATCTGATGCGATTTTGTTTGGACGAAAAAGGAAAGACTGGATTTCTAGTCTCACAAGATGAGTCGCAACGGTACGCAAGAGAACATGGTTTCATTCAGCAGCTCATGGACTTCAAGTTGATTCACGTTGTCGAGCCTGATACCTCCGCTGCGTCAAGTCGGCCTGGGCGATACGAAGCGTACACTCTAGACTTCGCACTGTTCATGGAGCCTCGACGGAGAGGTATCGAGATAGTGGATTTTTGGAAGAGAGGAAAGGACGGCCACCGGGTCGGCGTACGTGAATCGCCGGTTTACCACTTGGAACGAGCGGGGCAAATATTTGACAACACTGCCGCGAACGCCAATGCTAAAACGTTCTTTGAACGGGCAGATAACGAGGCCGCTACTGCGGAGGTGCCCGAAGAGAACACGAAGGGAGAGGGAAGCCTTCAACAAATACTCTTCGACAAACACCGGAATGAGAAGTAAACAACAGCCTCTCAACCGACCGGACCGGTGACGCTGTTATTACAGACTCCGGACTACTTTTCGAGCGTTTCTCTTCGCCAGTGCGATTTCAGTTTGATGGTGCGACTCCTATTTACATTCTTGATCGAGTCTAAAACCGGTAAACATTAAAGGCAATACGCCTCATCGAAATAGAGCCAAACAGAAAACCCAGGATTTGCGGGGATTTTTGCTTGCAGCGTGAGTTTTTCGCTTCAATCAGCTCCATTCGCCGCTATTCCATTGAACATGGTTTGTGTCGTCTCGCTGGCAATTGGAAATGGTCAATCGCCAGTTACTATCACCACGACCTAGCCAAACAGCAATCGCCGCACACGCCAACCCGCGTTTCTCATCTGCGTTTGGCGATGGCGCGTTGGACGGCTGCGCCCATGTCGGCGGGGCTTTCGGCAACTTCAATGCCGGCCGCTTCCAAGGCCGCGACCTTTTCCGCCGCCGTTCCCTTGCCGCCCGAGATGATCGCGCCGGCGTGTCCCATGCGTTTGCCGGGAGGCGCGGTGCGACCAGCGATAAACGCCGCCACCGGTTTGCTGACGTGCTCCTTGACGAACGCCGCCGCTTCTTCTTCCGCCGTGCCGCCGATTTCGCCCATCATAAGGATGGCTTCCGTTTCGGGATCAGCCTCGAATTGCCGGAGCAGATCGATGAACGAAGTTCCCACGATTGGGTCGCCGCCGAGTCCAACGCAGGTCGATTGCCCCAAGCCGAGATTGGTCAATTGCCACACGGCTTCGTAGGTCAGCGTGCCGCTGCGGCTCATCAAGCCGACCGGGCCCTTCTTGTGAATGTAGCCGGGCATGATGCCGATTTTGCATTCGTCGGGCGTGATCAGACCGGGGCAGTTGGGGCCGATGAGCGTCACGTTTTGGCGGCGCACCGTTTCATAGACATGCACCATGTCGACCACCGGCACGCCTTCGGTGATCGCGACCACGACTTCAATACCGGCGTCGACCGCTTCCAGAATGGCGTCGGCGGTGAAGGCGGCGGGCACGAAAATCATGGTGGCGTTGGCGCCCTCTTTTTCCACCGCCTCACAGACGGTGTCAAAAACCGGCAGGCCCTCAACCGTCTTGCCGCCCTTGCCGGGCGTTACGCCGCCAACCACCTGCGTGCCGTACTCCAGGCAGCCCTTGGTGTGGAAGGCGCCGGCGCGGCCCGTGATTCCCTGGCAGAGAAGCCGCGTGTTTTTGTTGACCAATATGCTCATGGTTCGTCTCGTATGGGAGTTTCGCTGAGGGGCGACGATTGAATCGACAATTAACCGGCCGCCGCGACTACTTTCTTCGCGGCGTCGGTGAGTCCTTCGGCGGTGATGATATCGACGCCGCTTTCAGCCAGAATTTTTCGGCCTTCGTCCACTTCGGTGCCTTCCAAGCGGACCACCAACGGCACATTGAAGCCCACCGTTTTATAGGCCGCCAGCACGGCGTTCGCGATCGTGGTGCATTGCATGATGCCGCCGAAAATGTTCACCAACACCGCACGCACGTTGGGGTCGGAGAGCAGGATGCGAAAGGCTTCCGTGACTTGCTCCGTTTGTGCCCCGCCGCCGACATCCAAAAGTTGGCCGGTTGGCCGCCGTGCAGTTTGATAATGTCCATCGTGCTCATGGCCAACCCGGCGCCATTGACCAAGCAGCCAATATTGCCCTCCAGTTTGACAAAGCTCAAATCGGCCTTGCCGGCGCGAACTTCGGCCGGGTCTTCCTCCGTCAGGTCGCGCAGTTCGAGCAGATCTTTGTGGCGGAAGAGGGCGTTGTCGTCGAAGGTCATTTTGGCGTCGAGCGCCACAATTTCTCCAGCCCCCGTAACCACCAAAGGATTGATCTCCACCAAGCTGCAATCTTGTTGCACAAAAAGTTGGCATAACGTTCGCATGAACTTCTCGGCGCTGCGAACGCTTTTGCCCGTGATGCCCAATTTCCAGCACAACTTGCGCACCTGAAAACTTTGCAGTCCGACGTGAGGATCAAAATATTCCTTAAAAATCAGTTCCGGCGTTTCGGCGGCGACCTTTTCAATTTCCACGCCGCCTTCGCTGGAAACCATGAGCACCGGCTTGGAGGCGGCGCGGTCGATCACGATACCCAAGTACAATTCGCGGGCGATATCACAACCGGCCTCCACAAAAACCTGCCGCACGGTGTGGCCCGCGGGCCCGGTTTGAATCGTGACCAGCGTCCCGCCCAACAGACGCCCGGCGACGTCTTCCGCTTCTTGGCGGCTCTTTACCAATTGCACGCCGTGCTGCTGGGGGTGTTCGAGAATCGTGCCTTTGCCGCGTCCGCCGGCGTGAATTTGTGCTTTCACAACGGCAATCGGGCCGCCAAGTGCGTCGTAGGCCGCGCCGGCTTCTTCAGCGGTTTTCGCGACATGCCCCTCCAAAACGGCGACGCCCGCCTGGCGAAGGAGTTGTTTTGCCTGAAATTCGTGGATTTTCATATTCGTTCTTCCGTTTCTTCGGACACGATCATGCGTGCGGAGCGAATTATAAGTCGGCCTGGGAGCGTTGCAAAGGCGGCGTGCCAAACAGGAAATTGGTTGACGTTTGGCGCGTCTCCAGCAAACGCATGTGCGAAACGCGGCTGGGCGGGGTATAATGAAAAAGTTGCAAAGGACCGACTCACCTGGAAAAGTCGCCCGATCTTCAAAGGTCTCGGTTTTCCCGAACACGCTCGGACTTTGCATCGCCCGCCTCCATGATAAAATAGTTAGTAATCGGCTCGACCCATTGCGCTCGCCGCGCGAGCATTTTTCCGATGGCGAAGTTAGCCGGTTTTCAGGAAATGCCCACCATGATCAAAACCCGCCTTCGCACCGTGGCGCCGTTTGCCTTACCTGTCTTTTTCCTGACAGCCCTGCTTCTGGCGGCCGCTTGGCAAGGCAACTTGGCGCAAGCCGAAGAGCCGGCCCAGGTTTCTCCCGAACACGCCCAACGCATGAAGGAAGGTTTGGCGTTGTTCAAGGAGCATGTGCGGCCGTTGTTTGTCAAGCATTGCCTCGATTGCCACGGCGGTAAGCAGACCAAGGCCGATTTCGACTTGGCGAGCCGCGCCGCCCTGCTCGATAGCGGCATGGTGGAGGAGGAAGACGCCGAATCCAGCTATTTGCTCACGCTGCTCAAGCATGAAGAAGAACCGTTCATGCCGCTCAAGGCGGAGCAGTTGCCGGCCGAAGCGATCGGCCATGTCGCCCGTTGGTTGGAGTTAGGCGCTCCCTACGATACGCCGCTGGTCGACAAATCGGCAGCGCCGCCGAAAGACCCTTCCGCCGTCACACTGGAAGACAGGCAGTTTTGGTCGTTCCAGCCGCTGGCCGTTATGGCGCCGCCGACAATTCAGAATTCCGACTGGGTGCGGAGTCCTATCGATTGTTTTATCATCACCCAACTGCAAGCCAAGGGCCTAACTCCCAATAAGTCGGCCGACCGCCGCACGTTAATTCGCCGCGCCACGTTCGATTTAATCGGCTTGCCGCCGACGCCCGAGGAAATCGACGCCTTCGTGGCCGACGCCGATCCCCTGGCGTACGAGAAGTTGATCGATCGTTTGTTGGCGTCGGAGCATTATGGCGAACGTTGGGCCCGGCATTGGATCGACATCGCGCGGTTCGCGGAGTCGCACGGTTACGAACAAGATTACGATCGGCCGAACGCGCACCACTATCGCGATTTTCTCATCCAGGCCTTCAACCAGGATTTGCCCTACGATCAGTTCGTGCGCTGGCAAGTGGCCGGCGACGAACTCGCGCCGGAGAATCCTCAAGCGATGATGGCCACGGGCTTTTTGGGAGGCGGCGCTTTTCCCACGCAGTTGACGGAAACGGAGTTTGAGTCGGCGCGGTACGAAGAGCTGGACGATATGTCGCGCACCACCACCGAAGCCTTTCTCGGTTTGACGCTCGGCTGCGCCCGTTGCCACGACCACAAATACGACCCCATCCCCTCGAACGATTACTATCGTTTTATCGCCTCGTTCTCCACCACGATTCGCAGCGAGATTGATCTCGACGTGCCCGGTAAGGAAAAAGGCAAAACGGAAAAGGTGAAAGTGCAAGTCACCAGCGAAGGCCTGCCGCACATGAAACATCATGCCGATGGCCGCGGTTTTCCCCACTTCTATAAAGAAACGCATTACTTGGTGCGGGGCGATGTCAAACAGAAGGGGGAGGTTGCCAACGCCGGTTTTCTGCAAGTGTTGATGGCGCCCGGCAAAGACCGCGCCTACTGGCAGGTTGCTCCGCCGAAGGGTTGGACGCGAACCAGTTTCCGCCGCGCGTCGTTGGCCAATTGGCTGACCGACTCCCGCGACGGCGCCGGGCGTTTGGCCGCCCGCGTGATCGTGAACCGCCTCTGGCAACATCACTTTGGCCGAGGCATCGTGGCCACGCCCAACGATTTCGGCTTTCAAGGCGAACGGCCCACGCACCCCGAACTGCTTGATTGGCTAGCCACCGATTTGGTGCAAAACGGCTGGCGCCTCAAACGTATGCATCGCCAAATCATGACCAGCGCGGTCTATCGGCAAACCACTGAATCGGATGCGGCTGGCAAGAAGGTCGACCCGGAAAACCTGCTGCATTGGCGGCGAACGCCGGTCCGGCTCGACGCCGAACCCATTCGCGACGCCATGCTGGCCGTGAGCGGTCTGCTCGACCCAACCATGTACGGCCCCGGTTCGCTCGACGAAAGCATGCGCCGCCGCAGCGTGTACTTCTTTATCAAACGCAGCAAACTGATTCCCATGATGATGCTCTTCGATTGGCCGGAGCATTTGGTCAGCATCGGCCAACGAAGCCGCACCACGATCGCGCCGCAGGCGCTCATGTTTTTGAACCACCCGCAAGCGCGAGCCTATGCCGAAGGCTTCGCCAAACGTTTGGAAGGGCTGCCGCCCGAGAAAGCGGTGTCGCTTGCGTATCGTTTGGCCTTTGGCCGCCCGCCCACAACGGAACAATCGCAGGCGGCGGCGGCCTATCTCGCGAGGCAGGCGGCATCGTATCAAACCACCAAGCAGGAAAATCCTGCGGCGGCCGCCATGGCCGATTTGTGCCAAGCTTTAATGAGTTCCAACGAATTCGTTTACATAGATTGAAAATACCATGAACGATGATCGCTATCCGTCCTTGGGGCTTTCTCGCCGCGAACTCCTGCGCCGCGCCGGTTGTGGATTCGGCCTACTTGGCCTCACGGGGTTACTACACGAAGAAGGCTTGCTCCAACACGCCACGGCCGCCGAAGGCCTGGGCGACCGGTCGCTGAATCCGCTCGCGCCGCAGCCGCCGCACTTCAAGGCCGGCGCCAAACGCGTGATTTGGATTTTCATCAACGGCGGCGCCAGCCAGGTCGACACCTGGGATTACAAACCGGCGCTGGAGAAGTGGGACGGCAAGTCGATGAAGGAGTTCGATTCCACCTTCACCAACACCACCGGCTTCTTTAAAAACCAAGTTGGCGGGCTGATGAAGTCGCCCTTCAAATTCACACCGCGCGGCGAATGCGGGAAGATGGTTTCCGAAATTTTTCCGCACTTGGGCGAGCACGTCGACAAAATGGCCTTCATTCATTCCGGCCACACGGAATCGAACAACCATTCGCCGGCCCTGTTCATGATGAACACCGGCTTCGCGCGCATGGGCTTCCCCTGCGTGGGCTCTTGGGTGACTTACGGCCTGGGCAGCGAGAGCCGGAACTTGCCGGCGTTCGTCGTGATGAGCGACCCCAAGGGACGCGGCCTGCCCAAGGGCCAAGCCGCCAACTGGGGCGCCGCCTTTCTTCCCGGGGCCTATCAGGGCACGCACTTGCGGCCCACCGGAACTCCGATCGACAACCTCGCGCGGCCCGTCCATATGGCCGACGCCGACCAACGCGCGCAGATTGATTTCATCCAACAACTCAACCAGCCGCAAGGCGATCAGGTAAAAGCGGAAGCCGAATTGGCCGCGCGCATTGAAAGTTTTGAGTTGGCGTATCGCATGCAAACGGCGGCGCCCGAAGCACTTGATATCGACGCCGAACCGGAACACATCCACAAACTCTACGGCATGAACGACGAACGCTGCGCGCATTTCGCCCGGCAATGTTTAACGGCCCGCCGCTTGCTGGAGCGCGGCGTGCGGTACATCCAGATTTATTCCGGCGGCATGGAAAACCAACGCAGTTGGGATGGCCACAAAGATATCAAGGGCAACCACACGCAGTTCGCCGGAGAAACCGACCAGCCGGTCGCGGCGTTACTCTCCGACCTCGAACAACGCGGCCTGCTTGACGACACGCTGGTGGTGTGGGGCGGTGAATTCGGCCGCCTGCCGATCGCCCAAACCGGAGAGAAACCCGGCCGCGACCACAACCCGCATTGCTTCACCGCCTGGCTGGCTGGCGGCGGCGCCAAGGGCGGCGTGAGCCATGGCAAGTCGGACGCCGTCGGTTACAAAGCCGCCGTCGACCGCGTGCATGTCAACGACCTGCACGCCACCATTTTGCATCTGCTGGGCCTCGACCATAAAAAGTTGACCTACACCTACAACGGCCGCCGTTACCGCGTGACCGACGTAGGCGGCGAAGTGATTCATCCAATCATCGCCTAGGGGCGCACCCAAACTTTGTGGGGCGCGAAAACAAGATCGTACGACGCCAACGGGGCGTCCACAAAGAGGCTGGGGAGGCCGTGATTTCAGTCTTCTTTTGAAAAGGGGCTCCCGCAAGCCCCTTTTGTCGAGCTTGAGGGGAGGTCTTCGGCGCGCCGCGTTGCGCTCATCAACACGCGTCACCCAAGCGAATCGAACGGGGATCCGCCACTAAAAACCCCGAAAGGCCCCAAAAGGTAAAGCGGGTCCCTATGGCGTGTACGGCATTCATCGCGATGAAGCTTTGGTATCGGTGGGAATCAGTCACGACACGGCTCAATTCGCGGTTGCGGTAATTCGTTTGTGGTGGTTGAGTTTGGCTCGTTGCTAGCAACAGTCTGCGGGTTGACCGTTGTGGCGTGAGAGTAAGAATCCCCTGTCGAGCCAAGAAGATGCTCGCTTTATCGACTTGCGGCGCCAGGAGTGTCCAGTCAAGCGATCT
>JAJRWU010000192.1 GCA_024276655.1 Planctomycetota bacterium | reverse complement strand
TCTCGCCGGAAGCAGAACAGCAACTCAAGGAAAAAGAAGCACAAGCGGCGGCGTCTTTCACGCTCAGCGAAGAAGAGCAGACGCAAGTTGACGAATTGAAAACGCGCGATCCTGAAGTCCGCACGCACGAACAGGCCCATTTGGCGGCGGCTGGCCCTTACGCCAAGGGCGGCCCGTCGTTCGAGTATCAGCAGGGTCCCGATGGCGCCCGCTACGCGATTGGCGGCGAAGTTCAAATCGATACGGCGCCGGTTTCCGGCGACCCCGAAGCCACCCTGCAAAAGGCGCGTGTGATTCGGGCCGCGGCTTCGGCGCCCGCCGAGCCTTCAGGGCAAGACCGGGCGGTCGCGGCGCAGGCCTCGCAAATGGAAGCCACGGCCCGCGCCGAACTGGCGCAGCAAAGCGAGGCGGCGAACAAGGCGGGCGCCGGGCGGGCGGGCAACGCTGGTCGTCCTGCGGTTGTGGCGGCGGTCGGCGGCGCTGACGAATCGGAAGACGACGCCAACGCCGACGACGAACTGGCCGAAGGCCGTCCCACGATCGATCTCTTGGCGTAAGCGAACGCGGAACAATGACATCCCATTTCAGAAGCCCGGCTTTTTGAAAAAGCCGGGCTTCTCAATCGCCGTTTCAGGAACGAACGGCCCTAGGCTTTCTCGGTCGCCCGATAATTTTGTTGCCCGGCGTCAAACAGTTCGGGCTTCCAGGCGGCGCCCAAGCCGGGCTGTTCGGGCGGCGAAATGTAGCCGCCTGAAAGGTTGATCGGCGCGTCGATCAGTTTGGGATAAATCACGCGCACATGCGACCGCAAACTTTCCTGCCAGGCCACGTTGCAGGAACTCACGGCCACGTTAACGCCGGTGAGCAACGTGAGCGGTCCTGTGCAATCGTGCATCACCACGGGCACGTTATAAAACTGCGCCAGCCGCGTGAGGTTCACCGTTTGCGAAACACCGCCGACCCAAGTGGGGTCGATCATGACGAAATCGGCGGCGCGTTTTTCCAAGGCCAAACGGAATTCATCAGGACCGATCAACATTTCACTGACCGCCACCGGAACGCCCGCCTGCTGGCGGAAGTCGGCCAGCGTATCGACACAATCGATGCGCGGCACGTCTTCGGCCCAGAGAATGTCGAACTCGCGCAATCGTTTGGCGATGCGCAGCGCCGCGGGCAACTGAAGAAAACCGTGGCCGTCGATAATCAATTCGATCTTATCGCCCAAGGCCTCTCGGATTTTCGCGAACGGGCGCAAGCCTTTGTCGAGATCGGCATGCGAGATATGCAGCGGGCCGCCCGGTTTGTGCGCGGCGAAATCGAGCGGCCACATTTTCATCGCCTGATAACCTTCGGCGAGCAGCTCTTTAGCCAACGCCACCGGCTCATGCATGGCCGACCAATAGTCGTTCAGTGGACCTTTGTTGCCCACCACGCCATGCCCCGGCCAAGACCGGAGGCCGGGGTCCTGTTCGGAGGCGCCGCCGTAAGAAGGACCGCCACAACTGTTGTACGTGCGAATTTTCTCTTGCACGCGTCCGCCCAGGAGTTGCCAAATGGGCAGTCCGCTCGACTGGCCGAAAATATCCCAGAGCGCTAAATCAACCGCCGAAATGGCGCGCAGTTCCGCGCCACGAGAACCGAAATTGGTCGTGCGTTCGTATAGAAACCGCCAGTGGGCTTCGATCGAGAGCGGGTTCTTTCCAAGTAAATACCGGGCCATCCAATCGTGGAGCATCGCCGCGACCGCATGCGGCGCGTAGTACGTTTCTCCACAACCGACAAATCCTTCGTCGGTATGGATGCGCAGCAACAGCAAGCCGGGCATGGCCTCTTCAGCAATGGCGGTTTCGATCTTCGTGATTTTCATGTTGTGTTTTCTTTGAGTTGGAGTTCATGCTTGAGCACCGCTCGATAAATAACGGTCGCATTTGTGTAGCCATCGTCGCCAGACGGTGGGTGAGCGGTGAACCATCCCACGCTCTGGCGAGCATGGCTACGACACTAATTTTCCGCTCGATGCTTAGCATGTTTCTTTTGTCGACGCACGCTAAAGCGTACACGCCGACGGCGCGAACGACCTCTTGAAGACTTTATCTTTTCGCCGCCTTCAACGATCCAATGGATAAACAGGCCGCCGCACTTTCTGAAAAGGCAACGAATTCAAATTGCTCGAACAGGGCCCCGGCGTATCGACCGAGAAAAACGTGCAGGGGAAATTGCGAAACGCCTGCCGATGGGCGATAGCCGCCTTGGCGCCCAATACCGAAAGCGATTCGGGAACGATGCCCTGGCTGCGCAACTGCCCGAGGTCGAAAGGCGGTGTTTTGATGCTGGTCAGCAAGATGCGAACGCCCCCATGCCGCACCACGGCGCAGGGCCCCATGTTGATGTTCGACGATCCGATCGAAGCCAAGTGGCTGTGCGGGTCTTCGAGTAAAAATTGTCCATCGCTGGCCGAGAGGTACTCAACATTAAGCTCCAACGGCCCGGCGTCGAGGGAGGAAATCTTGCCGCCGATGGCCAGAGGCAGGGAATCGCCGACGGCGCATGCGCCCAGTTCGGCAACAGCGGCGGGGTCGTTGATCACGACCGCCGCGTTCTGTAAATCGTGCTCGACAAAACACCGCAGCAGCCCGGTTCCGTCGCCCGCCGAACCGCCGCCGATATTGTCGGAAGGTTCGGCGATCACGGCCAGCCCCAGATCGTGGCGGGCGAGTTGCGGCAGAATGGAATCGAACGGGGCGTCGGTCGCGATGCCGGCCTCGCGCAGTTCCAACGCTGCGCGGCAAAGCTCGTCCAGGGCGTGTTGGGCTTCGTCTTCCTCGCCGTATGTGATGACGGTGAAACTCACGCCGGTATCTGGCGTATCGGCGAAGGAAAACCCGGCCAGCACGTTCACGGCGGCGAATTCAGGATGCGTTTCTTCGAGCGAGCGGGCCAAGGTTTCCAGATCGCACATGGGGCTGTCGGCGGTCGCCACGCCGGTAGGCGGCCACATGACTGGAGGGTGGCGCCAGTAGGTTTTCGGCTGCTTGCCCGAAGCCAGAATGCGCTCCAATAATTCGGCTCCGGCGGCGGCGGCGGCTTTGGAATCGGTATGAGGATTTTCTCGATACGCAACCAAGCCCTGCGTTTGCGCGGCCATGGCCGCGCTAAAGTTGGCGTGGAGGTCGACCACGCCGCAGATCGGCAATTTCGCAGCCTGGGGCAGCGCGCGAATTCTCGCCAGCAGTTCGCCTTCGACATCGGCCAACGAACGCGATACGCTTGCTCCATGCAAAATCAGATAGATCGCGTCGACGCCCTCTTCCAGCAACGGCGTCGCCCGCTCCTTAAACTCTTGCCAAAAAAGCTCCACCACTTGGTCTTCGAGCATCGGTCCTGGTAGCGTGCGAACGTCGACCAACGGGAGGAGCGCCCAGTCGTGCGATTGGGCTACTTCGAGCAGTCCGTCGATGGGGGAGTCGCCGCCGGGGCGGTCGATGAGTTCGCCGCCGCGTTGCACCTTGAAATCGCGGAGGCCCAACGAGCCTTCGAGAAAGGTGTGCGTTTCATGGAAGAACCCGGCCAGTAGAACACGTTTTCTCATCATCCATTTCCAAAAAAAAAGCGAGTTTGAGTATAACGATTCATTGTCCCGAATGTATGTTCGCCCTGTACACCCGGAAACTATCTTGTCAGTCGCATGGCCGATGGGGAAATCTCGGCGCGTACAGATCCTGGCAGCGTGATGGCGGGCGGCGAGGCGGTTTCCGCCGCCATGGCGAGTCGCCGCAATTGCTCCCACTGGGCCATGCCCATCGACTGGCGGGGCCACTTTTTCTTTTTCCAAATCGAGACAAACAATTCCCGGACCACATACTCTGGGGCGTTTCGTAGCGGGCGGAGGTCGATTTCCACGGCTGCGTCGGCGGTGCTTTCATGGGTTGAATTGTCGTCGGCTGGGTTGTCATCGGCCGCACAATAGCGAACGCACTTTGCCTGGAGCGCTGCCACGATGTCGTCCAACACGGCGTTGGCCTCAGCGGCCAACTTCGCCAGCCGCAACAGGGCTTGGTCGACCTGCGGGTTGTATTGCTGGGCCAACAGAGGCAGCAGTTCATTCCGGACGCGGTTTCGGGAGAAACGCGGGTCTTGGTTCGATGCATCGTGGCGGAAATCTTGATTCTGGGCGGAGAGGTAATCGAGCACTTGCCGGCGGCGAACGCCGAGAAACGGGCGCACAATCGTGACGGCCTCATTAAGCAGGCGGCGAGCGGGAATACCCGCCAAGCCGGCGAGGCTGGTTCCGCGAACGACGCGTTGCAAAATGGTTTCGATTTGGTCGTCGGCGGTGTGTGCGGTGGCCACATAGCGGGCGCCGAACGTGCGGGCCGACCGGGCAAAGCAGTCATAGCGGGCATCGCGGGCGGCGGCTTCCAGGCCGTCGCCCTGCTGTTCCGCCAGACGTTCGGTGTCGACCCGATACACATCGCAGCGAACGCCCAGCCTTGTGCAGAGCTGTTCGACGAACCGTTGGTCGGCTTCCGACTCCGCGCCCCGCAACTGATGATTCACATGACAAACAACAATCTCGCCGGGGCCGTTTTCACGCACGGCGAGAATTGCTCGGAGCATCGCTAGGCTGTCGGGCCCGGCGGAAACACCCACCACGCTCACGACATCACTCCAACGGCTGGGGGGCCAAGCCGCAATGAGTTCTTGTTCGAGAAGCGGGTGGTTGGCCATCCCTCTTCCTTTCAGGGCGCGTGTGACAACAAATCGCCGAAAACCTTGCTCAGACGCAGTTGCGGTTTAGAACAACTCTGATAACATACATCTGAGTGAGACGGTGGCAACCGCGCAGTCTGCGCGGCTACCGTTCACAGGAACAAATATTTAATGGCGTCTGCTTTCGGCCTCCGTGGGGAGATCGGAAACGCGTACGCGAAAGTTCACGCACTGTTAAGACTGGCGATTCCGCGAGTCAACTGTTTTTCGGCACATTCGCAAGGGAGGGGTGGAATGGTGCAATTTTTCATTCTTCTGCTCCACTTTCTCCGGGGTGAATGCTTCCGCGATGTGTCGCCGCTGGAGGTTTTTCCCTTCGTTCGAGATGGTTTTTTTCCCCTCTCTCACGATACAGCCCCGAATTCTTCGCGGCTGTCCTTCAAAGGCGGTCTATTCGGCGAATTTTTGTGGTTTCCTCGCACACATGGCGAGCCCCTCCTTCCGGCGAGGCATCTTGGCACGGGGGTGTTGTCCCCTGAATACATGCCGTTGCACGCCGAAATGCCGGGCGGTGCTGCTGTTTTCATCGAACCACATCAGTTTCCCGCGTCGATGTTTCTTTTCACAGTCGTCTGATCTTTTTGCGTTTTACGTTTCCCGGCTTCCCACCGATGAGCCCGTCGGCGGGAAACGCGTGCGCTCTTGCGGCGCATCTCCCACCGGCTGAGCGGCGTTCCATGTCGTGAGGGAGCGAAACGTGAATCCGGTTCATATTATTGTTGCCGCCGTGGTTGCCGCGGTTCTCACCACGGTGATCATCAAACTGTTTGATCGCCTACGCCGAAAAGACGCCGAAACGGAAGCCAAGGCGATCATCGCCAAGGCCGATCAAGACGCAGCCACGCGCGTGAAGGAAGCCGAACTCGAAATCAAGGAAAAGGCGATCGAGCAGAAGGCGAAAGCCGAGGAAGGCTTCAGCAAGATCCGCGACGAGTTTCGAGATCATGAGCGCGTGCTCGACAAACGCCAAATCTCGCTCGAGCAACAAGGCGACGACCTCCGCAAGCAGGAGAAAATTGTTGAATCCACGCAGCGCCGTCTGACCGAAAAACTCGAAGACACCCAACACCGCAATGAAGAGCTGGCCAAACTGCTCGATATGCAGCGACAAGTGCTGCACGAATCGAGCGGGCTGAACCGCGAAGAGGCGGAAAAACAACTGCTCGAAATGCTCGACCGCGAGCTAACCGAGGAAACCGGCTCCCTGATTCTCAAGCACCAGAAGCGCGTCAAGGAAACCTGCGATGAGCAGGCCCGAGAAGTGCTGATCATGACCATGCAGCGCTACGCCGCCACGCTCACCTCGGAATCGACCACCAGTTCCGTCGATATTCCCAACGACGAAATGAAAGGCCGCATTATCGGCCGCGAAGGGCGAAACATTCGGGCGTTTGAAAAAGCGACCGGCGTCGATGTCATCATCGACGATACGCCCGGCGTCGTGATTGTCAGCGGCTTCGACCCGGTTCGCCGTGAAATCGCCCGCCAAGCGCTGAACAAACTGATCGCCGACGGCCGCATCCATCCGTCGCGGATCGAGGAAATCGTGGAAGGCACCAAGAAGGAAATCGAGCAGTTCATCCAACAAAAGGGGGAGGAAGCGGCCCAAGAAGTCGACGTTCGCGGCTTGAACCCGCGTGTGATCCACATGCTGGGCCGCATGCACTTCCGCACCAGTTACAGCCAGAATGTGTTGCGGCATTCGGTGGAAGTGGCGTTTCTTTCCGGCATGATGGCGGAAATGGTGGGGTACGACGTGGCGCTGGCTCGCCGGTGCGGACTGTTGCACGATATCGGCAAGGCGGCCGATCATGAAATGGAAGGCGGGCATCCCAAAGTTGGCGCCGACCTGCTCAAGCGGCATGGCGAAAACGCGACCGTCGTTCATGCGGCGCTCGGGCATCATGACCAAATCGTGTCGGAGCAGCCGTATACCGTTTTGGTGGCCGCGGCCGATGCTTGCAGCGCTTCGCGTCCTGGCGCGCGGCGGGAAACACTGGAGCGTTACATCAAACGCATGGAAGAATTGGAAACAATCGCCGTCGGCTTTCCCGGCGTGCAGCGGGCGTTCGCCATTCAAGCCGGCCGCGAATTGCGCGTGATCGCCAACGCCAAGGAAACCAACGACGCCAAAGCGGCGAAAATCTGCCGAGACATCGCCAAGGCGTTCGAGGAGCAACTCACCTATCCTGGAGAAATCAAGGTGACGGTGTTGCGTGAATCTCGTTACACGGAAACCGCCCGTTGAGCGAAGGAGGCGTCGGGTGAGAGTGCTTCTCATTGGCGATATCGTCGGCCAGCCGGGCTACCGTTTCGTGGAGCGGGTGTTGCCTGCCTTGCGCGAGCGAGAGGCGATCGATGTGGTCGTGGCGAATGCGGAAAACTCGGCTTCGGGGTCGGGAATCTCGCCGAAAATTTACCATCGGTTGCGCAATGCGGGCGTTGACTGTATCACGATGGGCGACCACATTTACCGTCGCAAGGAAGCACAACCGCTGTACGAGCAGGAAACGCGTATTGTGAAGCCGGCCAACTTCCCGCCCGAAGCGCCGGGGAAATCTTGGGCCAGCTTCCAATGCGGCGATGTGGAAATTGCCGTGTTCAGTTTGTTGGGCCGGGTGTTTATGCGGCCCGTCGATTGCCCTTGGCGGGCCGCCGACCGAATTCTGGCGGAGTTGCCGCCACACATTCGCGTCATTCTGCTCGACTTCCACGCCGAAGCCACCAGCGACAAACAACTCATGGGCCGCTATCTCGACGGACGCGTCAGCGCCGTGGTCGGCACGCACACGCATGTGCCCACGGCCGATGAATGCATTTTGCCCGGCGGAACCGCCTTCCAATGCGATTTAGGCATGACCGGACCCTACGAAAGCATTCTTGGCCGGCAGATTGAACCGGTCTCGAAAACCACCCGCACCTTCGAACCGACGTACTTCCACGTGGCCACCGGCGATGTTCGGCTGGCCGGCGTCATCGTCGACATCGACCCCGCCAGCGGCCGCGCCGCCAGCATTCGCCGCATCTGCCTGCGTGCCTCAGACCTAAATGATTCTCCCAACGCGGCGCCGTAAGCGTTGCCGAAATAATCGTGTCTGATTATGCGAGCTGTGCGTTTTTTTCCACCTAAGGGCTCGTCCCGAATTCACATACCGAATTAAAAGCCCGGCATTTTCAAAATGCCGGGCTTTTCCGAGCTACCGCCGGTAACTTATTTCGGGACTGTTGCTAACTTCCAGTTTTGCATTTTTTGAAGGATTGGTATAGCTACGAAAAGGGGCGGCTTGCGACAATGAAATCTTGTTTACGGACTCGATTTTTCTTGCACGGAAGCCGCCCAAGATGGAACTTACCAATTCGTTCGAAGTTTTGCT
>JAJRWU010000191.1 GCA_024276655.1 Planctomycetota bacterium | reverse complement strand
TCCCCTGATTTGATCGCTAGTTGCCATCCTTGGCTCCTTACTTTATCCAGCTTTACGGAAATATGACCCAACACACCCAAAAAACACAGCCCCAACCTAACCTAAACAACGCCCGCGCGCAAAGTGCGACTTGCACCCTCGAACGCCATGCCACTTGCAAACTGCACGGTGCGCTCCGCCGGCCCGCCGGCCATTTTTTCGCGAATTCGCATAGACATAGGCCCCGGCTTTCGCTAGGGTTCCACCCGTTTTTGTTGTTTGAATGAACGGGAGGCGTCTGGCATGTTTCGATGGTTAGGCCGAAGTTTCGTGGGTGCGGTGGTTTTGGCGTGTGTCTGCGGGGGAGCGGCTTCGGCCCAGCGGCAGGGAGATTTCCGCGTCGAAACGGAAATATTCGCCGAGAACGCCAAGCAGCCTCTGGCGGAAAACCTCACGCTCTTCCGAGGCGGCGTGGTGTACGACTTCATGCTCGCGCCTTCCAAGGAAATCACGATTCTTGATTTGCGGCATGGAGTTTTTGTCCTGCTCGATCCGTCGCGCAGAGTCAAGACGACTTGGTCGACCCAGAAACTGATGCAGTTTATCGCCAGCCTGGAGACACGGGCGCGAGAAAACAAAAAGCTGGCCTATCTGATCTCTCCGCAGTTTAAGGAAGAGTTCGATGAAGATCAGCACAACTTGGTTTTGTCGAACGACCGCATCATTTACAAGGTGTCGGGCATGAAGCCCAAAGACGCCGGCTTTGCTCGTCGGTACCGCCTCTTTTCCGACTGGTCGGCCCGGCTGAACGCCGCACGCCCCGGAAATTTGCCGCCCCATTCGCGGCTAGCGCTTAACAGGCGGCTCTCGGAGCTTGGCCTGGCGCCGCTGGAGGTGGAGAAAACACTCATTCCGCAGAGCGTATTCAAACGCGAGCCGGTGATTTTCCGTAGCCGACAGCTCTTCACATGGCGGCTGCTGGGGAAAGATCCTCAACGGATCGAACAAGCCAACGATCAGGCGGCACAGTTCAAAGAGGTGGGCGTCGAGGAGTATCTTGAACTCGAAAAACGCATTGCCTCGCAGAAATGAACGGCGTTTGAAAAAACCGCAGCCGCGAAGATGCTCCCTCGCGCGCCCGGTGGAAGCGTGTCTAGAAGGTGGCGTTGCGCGCCGGGGCCAACTATAATTCAAAGCGGCCCGAAACTGAAGTTTTGGTTCACCACAAACCAATAGGCAACTTCAGCCCGCGCGAATACATGAACCGCGCGGCGGCCCCTTTGATTCCGGAGCCCTTCCTTGTTGCCCAACAACCACGCGGAGAAAGCGCAATGCCGTTTCGACTGTTCGTCCTGGTGAGTTTGATTGTTTCGTTGTTGGGCGGTGCGACCCAGGCGGCTGAGTTTACCGTCAAACAAGATGACGAAGGCGTTTCGATCCTGCTCAATGGCCGCCTGTTCACCAAATATTTGATCAAGAGCGGCGCCAAGCCGATTCTTTGGCCGGTGATTGGCCCCACCGAAAAGCCGATCACGCGCGGCTACCCGATGCGCGAAGCGACGCCCGAGGAACGCAACGATCATATTCACCATCGCTCGTTTTGGTTCACGCATGGCGATGTCAACGGCATCGATTTCTGGAGCGAGAACAAAGGCCACGGCAATATCATCCAACGCGAGTTTCTGGAGGTCAAAGGCGGACCGACGGCCGTCGTTTCCACGCGCAACGATTGGGTCGGCCCCGAGGGGGAAAAACAATGCTCCGATACCCGCGTTTACCGCTTCGGCGCCGACCAGCGAGGCCGTTGGATCGATTGCGATATCACCGTCACGGCTGAGTACGGCGACGTCACCTTCGGCGACACCAAGGAAGGCAGCTTCGGCGTGCGGCTGGCCGGCGATATGAAAGTTTCCGCCAAAAAGGGCGGGCGCATTATCAATAGCCGCGGCCAATCAGACCTTGAAGCCTGGGGGCAACCAGCCGAATGGGTCGACTACCACGGACCGGTCGATGGCGAAACGGTCGGTGTCACGATCATGAATCACCCCAAAAGTTTTCGGTATCCTACGCGGTGGCACGTGCGAACCTACGGCCTGTTCACCGCAAACGTGTTTGGACTGCACCACTTCGAGCGGTCTGACAAGGCCGACGGCTCCTTCACATTGAAGAAGGGCGAATCGTTTGTGTTTCGGCATCGCGTTTTCATGCACAAGGGCGATGAAAAACAAGGCGACGTCGCCGCCGTTTACGCCGAATATGCGAAAACACCCTGAGCGGCGGGCCCACCCTGAGCGATTGCTCCTGGATCGCACGTCGAGCGGCGAAAAAGCCTAAACACCTGTTCAAGATTTAGTCCGTGCTGTGGTGTAAGGCGAGCGGCAGATTACCTAATACAAGCACGAAGCGCAAGCGAGTGAATCAGCAAACGGTCATTCCCGCGTAGATGGGAACCCAAAAAAATCACGGACTCCCGCTGCGTGCGCTTTAGCATCGCTCGTGAAATTACTGCAAGATTTGTGGTGTGATGGTGTAGTTCCATTAGCGATTGCAGATTCGCTTCGACTTCCGATCCCGGCGTTACTTTTTTTCGACCGGCGCCCGGACTGCGGACGCGCCCCTCCGCCGGATCGTCCGGAAGCGTGGCTATACTTCACGCGGCTGGCAATGGCTCGTTTAACGGCAAGCCGAAGGCGACTGCGTTTTCCGTTCCGCCCGAACGCGTGGGCTCAAAACACAGCCGCCTTCGGCTTGCCGTTAAACGAAAAATGCGACATTTTCAACCGTGTGCGGTCTAGCTCGTCGATCCCACGACTGATGGTCGATACGGAAACGTCCAGAAGTTTTGAAATATAAGTGATCCCGCCATGGCCGAGTTGGCGGGCCTGAATCGCGGCAAATCGCCTTCTGTCTTTTTCGATCAACGTAAGGAAAACGTTCCGCGTCTGGGTTTCAATAACTTCATCAAGCGGTTCCAATGTCGCGGTGGCCATCCTTGGCGATTCTCAAAAAGGGGATAAGTATCATCAATCCCTGAGAAATATCAATTCAGACCCGGCAAGTCATCACTAATTGTTCCGATGGTCCTTACTCCCCCAGTTCGCTGAACAGGTCGCCGCTGGGCCATTGTTCGACTTCGTCGGCGGCGCGGTGCATGAGGGAATCGATGGCGCGGCCCAAATGGCCCGCATGAGGGCTGACGCGCGAGTTCAGCAGCACCACCCAGTTGCGGCCATCGTGTCGGCGGACCATAAGTGTGGCGGTTCCGTCGAGCGAGCCGGTATGCCAATGGTTAACTTTGCCATCGCCCGCCGGGCGGTTCATCCAGCCGAGCGAATAGTACATTGCGTTTCCTGGTTTGCCTCTTTTCGCGCCGGCCGTTTCGGGAGGACGGGCGAACATCTCTCCGATGCTGGCCTCGTTGAGCAGCGGGCAATGAGCTGGATCGTCGAAGGCGGCGGCGAAACGGGCTAAGTCGACGGCGGAGGCGATCCAGGCGCCGTGCGAATCCATCGCTTCCAAATGCCAGCCGCCGTAGGGCCAGGGAACTTTTTCACCCAAGTCGGCCGCGAAAACCGACCGCCCGCTGCCCGAACCGTAATAGCGAACCTCGTTCGCTTGGCGTCCCGCCAGGCGCGACTTGCCGATCTGCATGGCGTGAATGCCCAACGGCGCCAGCACATGCTGCTTGGTGTAATTTTCGTAGGTTTGGCCGGTTAGCTTTTCGATCACGCGGCCCAGCAGGCAGTAGCCATAATTGGAATAGGCGTAACGCTCGCCGGGCGCGAAGTCGAGCGGCATGCCGAGCATGCAACGAATGATTTCGTTCTGTCCGGCGGGCGGCTGGGCGCCCAAGGCTTGGGCGAACCGCACCGGCTGGAACATGGCGTCGAACGACACGCTTCGATCCCAACCGCCGCGATGCTGGAGCAACTGCCGAATCGTGATCTCGTTTTGGCGAGGATCGAATTTGGCGCCGTTTTCGAAATACGGCTGGTAGCCATCCAGAATGTCGAACACTTTGTCGTCAAGTGTGAGTCGATTTTGTTCGACCAATTGCAAAATGGCGACGGCCGTAATCGGCTTGGAAATACTGGCGATGCGAAACAGGCTTTGCGTTATCACGGGTTCGCGCGCCGCCACATCGGCGTAACCGTAGCTGCGGGCAAATACGAGGCGGCCTTGATCGGTTACGGCAACAGACGCGCCGGGCGTACGATGTTTTTTTAGGAAACCGCTCAGAAGTCGGTCATAGTTTTCCATTTGAGGAACCTTGCGGCCGGTGCTGGTAGCCGAAGCCGCGCGCGAGGGTTGATAACCGGGGCCGCGTAATACGCGTCCTGGCCGATTCTTGGTGAGCTGGCCATTTTCCAGCACCACCGCGCCGTTGACAATCACCAACTTCATTCCTTCCGCCGTACGGTGCGGTTCGGCGAACGTGGCGCGGTCGGCGAGGGCGTCGTAATCGAAGGCGATGATATCGGCCGCCAGCCCGATCGAAATTCGCCCCCGGTCGTAGGCCAACACTTCATTCGCGGCCAACGCACTGGCTTGGGCCACGGCGCGTTCCAGGGAAATGACGCCCAAGTCGCGCACGTAGCGGGAGAGCAGACGCGGGAACGCGCCGTACGCGCGAGGATGCGAAGCGATGCGTGAGCCGCCCGACGGGCCGACGTCGGTGCAAAAAGAAATGAAGTCCTGTTGGATGAGTTTGATTTTGTTGGCGTCGGTCATGCTCTCGGGCAACGCGAACGCGCCGGCCTTGACCAGATTAAAAAAAGTACCCCAGGGATCTTCGCCCACGGCCTTGGCCATGTCGGCCAGACTTTTGCCGTCGTGCCCGGCGTAGCGTTTATCGTTAGCGCGGCCGATCACACACTTGTTCCAATCCTGGCCGATATGCCGGTACCAATTTTCCCATCCGCCTACTTCCTCCATTTCCCGGCTAATTTCGGCGCGGAAGGCGGGGTCGTCCAAACGGCTGAGGAACTGGCTGCGGCCGGCGGAAAAATGACGCGGGTGAATGAACGCCGCCATGCCCAAACCGTTATTGACGTAAGGATAAATATCGGCCGTCACCTGCTGGCCCTGGCCGCGAGCACTTTTGATTTTGGCGATGGCCTGATCCATCTTCGGCCAGTTGTTCTTGCCAGCCGCCTTGAGATGAAAAATATGGACCGGCGTATTCGCCGTGCGGCCGATATCGAGTGCTTCGTCGATGGCTTCCAGCAGCAAATCGCCTTCGTTGCGCATGTGCGTGTAGTAGCGGCCTCCGTACTTGCCGGCGGTGGAGGCCAAGGCGGCCAATTCCTCGGTGCGGGCGTAAACCGCCGGCGGATAAATCAACGCCGTCGAGACGCCAATCGCGCCCGCCTCCATGCCCTCGGCCACCAAGGCTTGCATCTGTTGGAGTTCTTCATCGCTAGGACGCCGTTCGACATCGCCCAACACGATTCGCCGGACTTGCGTGAGACCAACGGTTTGCACGACATTGATCGGCAAGCCGCGCAGCTCCAACAACTGGAAATATTCGGCCATCGTTTTCCAACCGGCCGATTTCGCGGCTGCGTCGCCCAGCGGCGCGGCGGACGCGCCTTCGCCGGCGTTGATCGTCGTGACGCCCTGCGTGAGCAGGTTCATCGCGGCGGCGGCGTCTTCCCAGGCGGGCGTGGCCGTTTGCCCCATCATATCGATGAAGCCGGGCGCCACGATCAGGCCGGAAACATCGATCGTCTTTTTGGCCGACGATTTCTCCAGACGCCCAATCGCGACAATCTTGCCGTCGCGCACCGCGACATCGGCCTTGTACCACGGCGCGCCCGTTCCATCGACAATCCGGCCGCCCTGGAGTAAAAGATCAAAAGGCTGCTCGGCGGAAGCCCATTGAGAAAAGAGGGCCAACGCCAGAATGCAGGCCAACGCGGCGCGGCGAAAAAGAGGAGAATGGATCATGGACATTTTCAGCGTTGTTTGCGGTGGAGTGAAAAAACGGGCGCCAAGAAAGCGTGGAAAAACGACAGCCCGATTCAGAAGCCCGGCTTTTTCAGAAAGCCGGGCTTCTCAAACGCCGTTTCGGGAACGAATGGCCCACGCTTTCCAAGTTGCCGACGACGTATTCCAGGCATTCGCGCCGCCACACACCCGGCGGGAGAACTCACTACTATAAACGAAACTGAACGGCCCTACGAATATTCGCGCCGCAGGAGTTCATGCTTGAGCATGTTTTTGTCTCGGAAACACCGCTCAAGCGTGAACTCCAACGGCGGGGGATCAAATATGAACCGCCGTAGCATCGAACTGCGGGTTGTGCTGTCTACACACGTAGGCCTTGCGCCAGTGGCCGGCAGCGAAGCCGCTTTTGCCAATGCCTGCTGGAGTGGATAGAATAAAATGATACTGGTGGTCCAACAGAGGAGAGGGAAGCATGCAGGTTGTCAAAATAGTAGTTTGGCAGGAAGACGACGCGTGGATTGGCTATCTTCAAGATTATCCTGATTACTGGACCCAGGGCGATAGCCTCGACGATCTCAAGGAACACCTCAATGACCTCTATTCGGATTTGTCTGCGGGGCTGATCCCGGGCGCTCGGCGAGTCGAGGACTTGCTGGTGTCATGAAACGAGTCGATCTCATCAAGACGCTGGAAGGATTCGGGTGTGTACTGATTCGACACGGCGCAAAGCACGATTGGTATCGCAATCCCAACACGGGCGTCTCGCAGCCGGTCCCGCGTCATCGAGAGATCAAGAAACAACTTGCTCGGCATATCATCCGAATGCTCCGCAACGATGATGAGCAACGCAACGGCTGAAACAAAGCGGAACGGGGTGGTCGCCGAACAATTGCGTGAACCGGAGCAGCGAATCCGGGCGGACCCTGAAAGCAACGCGTAACCTCCCCGCCCCGTTATACTTCACACGGCTAACAATGGCTCGTTTAACGGCAAGCCGAAGGCGACTGCGTTTTTCGGTCTTGCTCAAACGCGTTGGCGCCAAACACAGCCGCCTTCGGCTTGCCGTTAAACGAAGAATGCGACATTTTCAACCGCGAGCAGTATAC
>JAJRWU010000190.1 GCA_024276655.1 Planctomycetota bacterium | reverse complement strand
CGGCAACGACGATTTGTCGGTCGAGTCTGGCGAAGCCAAAACAACGAAGCGGGCGGCGAAAGGCAAACGCAGCTCGACCAAGAAACGCACGGCCGAGGGCAAACGGTCAGGCGAGGGCGCCGGCAGAACAAAAAAGAAGGCCTCGTACGGCGGCGCCAAGAGCGCGGGGCGGGGCAAGCCGGCGGGCCGAAAAAAATCCGGCGGCAAAAAGACCGGAGGCAAAACGGCCGGTCGCGTCAAAAAAAGTAGCGGCGGTCGCGGAGGGAAACGCCGGTGACGAATAATCCGCTCCATGCCGCCTACTTTGCCGACCACGCGGTTGCCGAGGCGGTCGAGATTATCGAGAACGTCCCGATCGCGAAAGATACTTTTCGTCTCCGATTTTGCCAGCCCGAGTTGGCGGTGAAAATCACGCCGGGCCAATTTCTGATGCTGCGTTTGGCTGATTGTTCCGATCCGCTCATCGGCCGGCCGCTGGCATTGTACGATACGCACGACGACCCGCGGGGCCGGCCGGCGGAGGTCGAGGTGGTGTATCTGGTGCATGGCAAACTGACCAGCCGTTTAGCCCAGTGCCGCCCCGGCCGGAAATTGGAGGTTTGGGGCCCGCTAGGGAACGGATTTTCAGGCGGATCTTCCGGCGTTTCGGCGCCGCATCTGGTGATGGCGGCCGGCGGCATCGGGCAAACGCCTTTTTTATCGTTGGCCAAGCAAACGCTGGGGCTCCGACATTACGGCTCCGGCCGACCTCTGGCCGAGGCGCCAAAGGTTCGTGTCACGTTTTGTTACGGCGCTAAATCGGCGGCGTACTTGGCGGGCGTCGACGATTTCAAACATGCGGGAGTCGAGGTGTGCATCAGCACCGACGATGGCAGCCAGGGCCGGCATGGTTTTGTCACGGAACTGCTGGAAGACGTGTTGGAGGAATCGGCCGACGCCTGCGAGGTCGTGTGTTGTGGCCCCGAGCCAATGATGAAAGCGGTCGCGGAAGTCGCGGCGCGGCGGCAAACGCCCTGCCGGGTTTCGTTGGAAACACCCATGGCTTGCGGCATTGGCGTCTGCTTTAGTTGCGTGGCCAAGGTTCGCGACGCCGCCGGCGGCTGGGACTACAAACGAACCTGCGTGGAAGGCCCCGTTTTCGACGCGGCCGATATCGTTTGGTAGCCAAGCACCAGGCATTGAAGCAATGCCTAGGCTCGTGCCGGCGCCGGCCGGAGCGCACCTCGCGGTTTTTGTGTTCAGGCATGCACAGCGGCGCGGGCCTAGCGAGATTGGCTGGGCCTAGTCTGTTAAAAACGTCTGCGTCTGTTAAAAACGTCTGCTGACGGCGGCGGGCTTTGTCGCGAGACCACCTTGGTGATGACCGCGCAGTCTTCTATCCTGTTGTCTGTACACAAGTTGTACGATGCCCAAAGCCATTCTTGGCCCACGCCGTCGATCCCGCGAAGCAAGAACCGGCGAAGGTCGAAGCAACACGTGATCACCGCGAAAGGCGTTTCGCCGATGTGCTGACGACGCGAATACGCCTCCTGGGCCGCCAAGGTTTTCATCCGCTCGCGGTGACGCCGGCGTGCTCGTCGTGCATCACTTCGCGACCACGCCTTCCTTATTGGGCAAGATTCGGCTATCTGGGTCGGTCTTGGGAAGCTGAGCCGGGCCTTTGCCGCCGTTTTTTTGCGAGTCTCGTCCATCTCCTTGGTCGTTTCCATGGCTCAAGGGGACCGTCCTCGTCAGAAAAATTTCGCCGGAAGCGTCCTCGCCCCAGCGAAACAAAGCCTAGCGCAACCCCAGAAAATCCCAAGTGCTTTTCCCCCATTTGCGGATACACTAAATCAACAGACCGCTCGCGTCCGGTTCTCCGCGAATGCTGAAAACCGTGAGTTAGCTCATCGGCTGAGGGATCTTATTTCGAGACTGGTCCTTAGTAGGACGGAGCCGCTCGCTCTGGTAAAGTGTAAGCTGACACGATGTTTGGCGATGAACGTAAGGACCGCCCGAACAATAAGCGTCGACTTTCCTCCGCGAACGTTGCGTTCTTTCGCGGAGGAAAGTCGACAAGACAGTTATTCCTCGAACGCTCCCAAACGGCCAACGTCCTGAATGCGCGGCTGGTCGGCGCGCATTCCGATGGCGCTAGGCACAAATGTTTCGATTTACTGAAAGCTGGTGGAATAATGATTCGCCCCCGTATCCGACCTCTTTGCCTTGGCTGGCTGCTGGTGTTTTTTTTGCTGGCCAAAGCGATGGCCGACGAGCAAAAACCGAAGTTGATACGGCTAGATCCGAAGCAGGCGGTGTGGGTCGATATGAAGCGAAAATTGGTCGTGGTCGACGGCCAGGTTTGCTTGCGTGAAGGACCGCTGGAGTTGTTTGGCTGCCCGAAGCAAACGAAGGAGCATGAATCGGTTGTTTCTGTGAATGCGTCGCCGCAGGTGGTGCATGCGGGTTTGTTGGCGGTGGGGGCGAAAGTGGGCAAGCCGGTGCAGTTCGCGCCGGAGTATCGTCCGGCGAGCGGCGTGGTGGTTAAAATTCAACTTCTTTGGCGCGACGCGGAAGGCCATAAACGTCAGGCGCCCGCCCAGCAATGGGTTCGCCATGTCAAAACCGGCAAGGCGATGCAGCACGATTGGGTGTTTGCCGGCAGCGAATTTTGGACCGACCCCGACTCCGGCAAGCAATATTATTTCGCCAACGATGGCGATTTTATTTGCGTCTCGAATTTTCCCTCCGCCACGCTCGACCTGCCGATTGTGAGTAGTCAAACCAACTCCCAACTCGTATTTGAGGCGTTTACCGAGCACATTCCGCCAAAAGGGACAAAAGTACGATTGGTGCTGATCCCGCAAATCCCACCGAAAAAAGCCGTAACGCCGCCGAAAGACAAGTGACTACATGTTATTTTTTGTGCGATTCGTCGTACGATAGCTTTTTAAGGGCATCGCCCGACTCCAGGAACGTTCTGTTTCGGCGGCCTTGGAAGGCCATCGTACTACTTGTGTATAATCAACCGCGTTACAAGCGGGAGGCTTGGCAGCCATCGCAGCCAGACGGTGGGTGAGCGGTGAACCATCCCACGCTCTGGCGAGCATGGCTACGACGCTAAATTTTCCGCTCGATGCTTAGCCAGTGGTCGAGCGTAGCGAACACCACGACGAAAACACACCTTTCACCTCCTTCACGGAAAATACACCAATGCTTACTCGCCGTTTGCTGCTTGCGTTTTTGTTTACGGTTCTTGGTTGGTCGGCGTTGTGCGGCGATGCGGCGTCGGCTGGTTGGAAGGGCGGCGTGGGCAAGGCGAAAATCACGCCGCCGCAGTTGATGTTTATGTCGGGCTATGGCGGGCGTGATCACGCCGCCGAAGGCAAGCTGACCGACCTCTGGGCCAAGGCGATGGTTTTGGAAGATGAGAGCGGCCATCGCGTGGCGCTGATTTCACTCGATTTACTCGGCATCAACCGCGAACTCTCGCGTTCCGTCTGCCAAGAACTGGAAGACAGGCTGGGGCTTTCCCGGGCGTCGGTGGCGCTGAGTTGCTCACACACGCATACCGGCCCCGTGGTGGGCAGGAATCTTGACCCGCTGCACTATCGGCGGCTGAGCGACCTGCAAAAACGCCAAGTCGACGACTACACCGTCTATCTGCAAAAACGCATCGTGGAAGCCGCCGCCGCCGCTATCGAAAACCTCGCACCTTGCACCCTCCAGCAAGGACTGGGCCGCGCCGTGTTCGCGGTCAACCGCCGAGAAAACAGCGAAAGCAAAGTTCCTGAGTTGCGGGCGGAGGGCAAATTGAAAGGCCCTCAAGATCATGACGTGCCGGTGCTAGCCATGCGAAGTTCGGACGGGCAATTGCGGGGCGTTGCTTTTGGCTACGCCTGCCACGCCACGGTGCTGAGTTTTTATCAATGGTCGGGTGATTACCCCGGCTTTGCACAGGCGACCTTGGAAGAACGTTTTCCCGGCGCCGTGGCGCTTTTCTGGGCGGGTTGCGGCGCCGACCAAAACCCGCTGCCCCGCCGCACGCCCGAATTGGCTCGCAACTACGGCGTGCGTTTGGCCGCCGCCGTGGAACGCGTGGTTACGCAGCCGATGACGCCCGTAGCTGCTTCCCTGGAAACGCACTACCAGGAAATTCCGCTGGCGCTCGACACGCTGCCATCGCGGGAGCAAATCGAAAAAGACACCCAGTCGTCGAACAAGTTCATCGTCTCGCGAGCCAACATGCTGCTCGAACAGCTCGACAAAAACGGCAAACTCGCCCAGACGTATCCTTACCCGATTCAGGTGTGGAAGTTGGGCGACCAACTAAATTGGGTGTTTATGGGCGGCGAAGTCGTGGTGGAATACGCCTTACAGTTCAAAAACGCATCGTCGGGCAAGGCGACCTGGGTTTGTGGCTACGCCAACGATGTCATGGCTTACATCCCTTCCTTGCGCGTGTTGAAAGAAGGCGGTTACGAAGGCGATACCTCCATGATTTATTATGGCCTGCCGACGAAATGGTCGCCGAAAATTGAAACGCACATCAGCGAGACCGTCCTACCGCAAATTCGTTGATCCGCCTCTTGAGTATTGCAACCGCATGTACAAACGCTTCCCTGTAAAGCAAAGTCGTAAAAACTTGTTTTTTTCAACAAGGTGTTTCGGCGCATGCTGAAGGCGCCGGCAACTTCGGACCGCCCCATTCGAGTAATCGTGTAATAAATGAACCACAGAGAACACCGAGCACACAGAGTTTGATGCGGCGAGCGTTGCCTTCCATTCATGAAGCGTCTGCCTCTCCTTCTTCTTCTCTGTGTGCTCGGTGTTCTCTGTGGTTACAATGTTCTTTTGTCCCTGCTCTCGTTTCGTGAATAACTCCGCCTATCGCTGAACGCGAGTTTGGTTGCGGTCATCGGCCGCGATGTGGGATCTATCCGTGCTATCCGTGGTCAAATTTTTCTGCAACCGCATGTCCAAATATTTCCTGATGGGATTGCCGGCGCTGTTGTGTTGGTTGGCAATCGCGCCGCCGCCCTGCACGGCTGCCGAAGCAGCCAACCGGTGGAACGTGCTGTTTATCGCGATCGACGACTTACGCCCGGAGATGGGTTGTTATGGCGTGGCGGCGGCGCAATCGCCCAACCTGGATCGATTCGCCCAAACAGCCGTGTTGTTTGATCGGCATTATGTTCAAGTCGCGACGTGCGGCGCTTCGCGCTACGCGCTGTTGACCGGCCGCAGCCCGGCGCGTTCGAAAGTGACGCGCAGCAATACCGCCGCCTATGCGGGGGCGTCGGCGTTCCAGCCGAACGAACGGCCCGGCGCGCAATCGATGCCCGAACTGTTTCGTCGCTCCGGCTACCATACGGTTTGCATCGGAAAAATATCGCACACGCCCGACGGCCGCGTATTCGCTTACAACGGCCAAGGCGATGGCCGCCCGGAGCTTCCCGGCGCCTGGAGCGATTTGCCCACGCCGTTTGGACCCTGGCAGCGCGGCTGGGGCATTTTTTTCGCCTACGCCAACGGCCGCCATCGCGAAGACGGCCGCGGGCATCAAGACCTGATGGAATTTTCGGTCGAAAACGACGCCGACCTGCCCGACGGCATGTTGGCGTCTGAGGCAATCAAGCAGCTTCAAGCCGCCAAGGTCCGCAACCAACCGTTTTTCATGGGTCTCGGGTTCTTCAAGCCGCACCTGCCGTTTGTGGCGCCCAAGCAAGACTGGGAGGCCTTTGAAAACAAGAACATTCCCTTGCCGCCGCCGGGGAAAATCGATTCGCCGTATTGGCATTCCAGCGGCGAGTTCTACAAATATTCCGCGCCGTTTGAAAAAACACGTCCGCTCAAACCCGCCGCACAACGGCAGGCGCGGCGGGCGTATTACGCCTGTGTTCGCTATGTCGACCGGCAAGTTGGCCGCGTCTTAAACGCGCTCAACAAACTCGACTTGGCTCGAAATACGGTTGTTGTTGTGTGGGGCGATCACGGCTGGCACCTGGGCGAACAGCAAATCTGGGGCAAGCACACGCCGTTGGAACGCGCCAACCGTAGCGTGTTGCTGATGCGTGTTCCGGACGTTTCCAGGCCTGGACTGAAAACGTCGGCGTTGGTGGAAACGACGGATATCTATCCGACGTTGGTTGATGTCTGCCGCCCTGAATTCCGTAAAACGCAGTGGCCGCTTGATGGCCAATCGTTACGGCCGCTCCTGACCGGTCAACAAGCAAAAATACACGCCGCAGCGCTCAGTTATTGGGGCAACACTATTTCGGTGCGAACCGACACGCACCGGTTGATTGTCGGCCGCACAAAAAAACGCGGCGCGTCGGTCGAACTATACGACCTGCGCCGGAATCAGGACGCGATAAAAAACATCGCCTCCTCCCATCCTGAACTTGTCAAACAAATGCGGGGTTACCTGCCGCAGTGAGTCGGCTGTCGCCGTGGGGCGCTCGATGGGAGAGGGCTAGATTGTATGACGACACGGGCCTTGTATGACGACACCGTCGCTTTTTCTTCGAACGCTACAAACCACACCTTCTGGAACCCTCCCTGATGCGATTCACATTCACCCCTGACGTAGCCCCGCCTTCCATACTCGCCGCCGCCTTGTTTTGCGGATTCGTTGTTTCAACTGCTTCGGCGGGCCTGATCGATACAATTGCCGGAACCGGGCAAGCCGAGAATAACGGCGGCGCGGGGCAAGCCACTCGCGTGAATGTTTCGCAACCGTTCGGCGTGGAAATCGGGCCCGACGGCGCGCTCTACGTCACGGAAGTCGGCAACCATCGCGTGATGAGGGTCGACCTGAAAACCGGCCAGCTCACCACTGTTGCCGGTTGCGGCAAAAAGGGATACTCCGGCGATGGAGGTCCTGCCGCCGCGGCCGAACTCAATGAGCCGTACGAAGTTCGTTTCGACCAACAAGGCAATATGTATTTCGTCGAAATGATGAACCACTTGGTTCGCAAGGTCGACGCCAAAACAGGCGTCATCTCCACCATTGCGGGAACGGGAGCGCCCGGCTATTCCGGCGATGGCGGACCCGCCATCAAGGCGCAATTCAGAAATCCACACAGCATCGCCCTGGATGGCAAGAGCGGCCTTTATGTGGCCGATATCGGCAACCATCGCATTCGCCGTATCGATTTAACAACCGGCGTGGTGGAGTCGTTCGCCGGCAACGGCCAAAAACAGTTGCCGCAAGATGGCCAAGCAGCCCGCGACCGGCCGCTGCTTGGTCCGCGTGCGCTCGCCATCGATGGTTCGACCATGTGGGTGGCGCTGCGCGAGGGGCATAGTGTTTGGAAGTTGGATCTTGGCGTCGCCGGCGGCAAGTGGGAGCATGTTGCCGGAACGGGAAAAAAGGTTTCACTGGCGATGGCCGCTCCGCCAAAACGGCCACCTTCAACGGACCGAAAGGCATTGCCGTCGGCCCGCGCGGTAATGTGTACGTGGTCGATACGGAGAATCACGCCATTCGCAAAATTGAGCTCAAGAGCGGCCTCATTTCCACGGTGGCGGGGAGTGGGCCGGAACATCGAGGCGATGGAAACAAGAAAGATGATGTGGGCGATGGCCGTCCGGCCACATCGGCGCGGCTGGACCGTCCGCATGGAATATGCGTCGGCGCCGACGGCGTCGTTTACATCGGCGACACCGTCAACCACCGCGTGCGCCGCGTACGGTTTTCTAAAACGCTCGATTTGAATGACCAAGCCGCGCGGCAGGTCGTGGTTGACCGAGAGGCGGGGCAGTATCTTGGGCACCCCACCACCTGCCTGCTGGAAGACGGCCAAACTCTGCTTTGCGTGTACCCGAAAGGCCATGGTCGCGGCGGCATTGTCTACAAACGCTCGAACGACGGCGGCAAAACCTGGAGCAAGCGGCTGCCCACGCCCGCCAATTGGGCGACCTCCAAGGAAGTGCCGACGTTGCATCGCGTGATTGGCCCTGACGGGAAAAAAAGAATCATTATGTGGTCGGGCTTGTACCCGGCGCGGTTGGCTGTCACCGAAGACGACGGCCAAACCTGGAGCGCGTTGAAGCCGGTCGGCGACTGGGGCGGCATCGTGGTGATGGGTTTTGTCGAACCGCTCCGCACCGGCAAGGGCCATTACCTAGCGATGTTTCACGACGATGGCCGCTTCTTCACCAAGGGTGGAAAACGCACGCCCGAATTCAAACTCTTCAAAACCATTTCCCAGGACGGCGGGCTGACGTGGTCGCAACCCGAAGTGGTGTTTCAGTCGGCGGAGGTCAATCTTTGCGAACCCGGCTGCATCCGCTCGCCAGACGGCAAACGCATGGCCGTACTGTTGCGTGAAAACGCCCGACGAAAAAATTCGCACGTCATTTTCTCCGACGACGAAGGCGCCACCTGGACCCAGCCGCGAGAAACGTCGTTGCCGCTCACCGGAGATCGGCACACCGGAAAATACGGCCCCGATGGCCGGCTATTGATCAGTTTTCGCTGCATTTCTCCCACCGCCAAACGCGCGGGACGCCCCTTCGAAGGCGATTGGGTCGCCTGGGTGGGCAAGTGGGACGACCTCGTAAACGGCGGCGACGGCCAGTATATGGTCCGACTCAAACACAACACCAAAGGCTACGACACCGCCTATCCGGGCGTCGAGATTCTGCCCGACGGAACGTTCGTCGCCACCACGTACGGCCACTGGGATAAAGGCCAGGAGCCGTATATTTTGAGCGTCCGACTTACGCTCAAGGAACTCGATGCACTGGCCAAAAAATCGCGGAACAGGTAGTTCGTAAATGGCGTTTGAGAAGCCCTTTGAGAAGCCCGGCTTTTTGAAAAAGCCGGGCTTCTGAACCGAGCTGTGGTTTTACCACGCTTTCCATACGAAACCAGGAAAGAAATTGAAGTGAGCACTGTGAGCGGAAAATGGTCCACGGAATTGTTGGGCGGCCACGAGATCTATCTTTTTGAACCGGCGCAAAGAAATGAGCACGGTTATGTTTTGTTGTATTTGCATGGCGTCCATTTGGGGAGGCTGTCGGAAAAACCGCGTTTTATCGAACAGTTCGAACGTTTTGGACTGCCGATTGCCGCGCCGGTAACGCAGCGCAGTTGGTGGACCGACAAAATCTGCGGCGAATTCGATGCAAACATCACCGCCGAACGGCACGTGCTCGACCGTGTCTTGCCGTTTGTGCGAGAACGATGGGGCGCCGAGCCGCCGCGAATTGGCCTCTTCGGCACCAGCATGGGCGGGCAAGGCGCCTTGCGGCTCTCGTACAAGCATCCGAATGTATTTCCGGTGGTGGCCGCTGTTTCTCCGGCGGTCGATTACCACCTGCGCGTGCAACAGGGCGATCAAACGCTGTCGCAGATGTACGCCGAAGCCGAAGCCGCCCGGCAAGACACCGCCCTGTTGCATATCCATCCGCTCAACTGGCCACGCCACCAGTTTTTTTGCTGCGACCCCACCGACGCCGATTGGTTCGACGGCGCCGACCGCCTGCGAATGAAGCTCGGCTCATTGGGCATTCCCTTTGAGTGCGACCTTGAAACCGAAAACGGCGGCCACGGATTCGAATACTACAATTCGCAAGCCGAACGCGTGATCGGCTTCTTGTATGAACGCCTGGAGCGCGAACGCCGCCGCGTTGTTTGACCACCCGGCAAGGTGTTACGCCGTTGCGATCCAGTTTTGAAACGGTGCTTCGTCGACATTCCTACCGCTCAACACAACCACGATATCGCCTTCGCCGTCGAGCGGCTCCTTGCCGCTGAGCAGCGCCGCCGTTGTGATCGCGCCGGAAGGCTCTGTTCGCAAGCCGTGGTTTTCGTAGAGCCATTTCATGGCTTGCCGGGTGGCTTGGTCTGGTAGGGACATGGCGCGCGTTACATATCGTTGCAAAATCGGCCAGTTATGTTCGCCGACATCGTACGAGAGCAGTCCATCGCAGATACTGGTCGGCAGGTCGATTCGCACGCGTTTGCCAGCGGCGAGCGATTGTTGAAAATCGGCGGCGCCTTCCGGCTCCACGCCGATAATCGAGGCCCGTGGAAAACCATCGGCCAGCGCCAAGGCGTGGCCCGCCATCAACCCTCCGCCGCTGACCTGGCAGAAAAAATGCGAGACGCCCCGTCCCTGCCCGCGCAGTTCGCTCACAATCGCTAGTCCTCCCACGCCATTTCCGGCAATCACATCGGCGTCGTCGTAAGGAGAGGCTTGCACCGCGCCCTCTTCCTCCGCGATTTGGCGGGTTAGGCGATCGCGTTCTCCAGTTTCATGATCTGTCGAGATATCGTAGGTGCGAATTTCAGCGCCGAAAGAACGCGTCAGGCCGAATTTGACTTTCGCCGCGTTGGCCGGCATCACGATGATCACTTTTTTTCCGAACCGCATTCCGGCAAACGCGATTCCCGAGGCAAAATTTCCCGACGAATGCGCCGCAATCGGTCGGCCGCCGATGCGCTCTAGGTTTTTCGCCGTCCAGTTCAAGGCGCCGAGCAATTTGAAGGAGCCGACCGGCGTCCAACCGTAGTCCTTGATCCACACGCGGCGGCCGCCCGGCAACCCCAGTTCTTTTTCCAACGCATAAGATCGTATTAGCGGCGCCGCCGATACATGTTCTCGGACCACCGGTTCGGATTTTCGGACGTCGTCGATGGAAGCAATACGTGGGGGCATCGAAAGTTCCTCCATGGCCGTTGAGTCTTTTCTAGGCGTGCTCTGTGGCAAAAACGATTTTTGGTCGCGGCCATCGGCCGCGCTAAGTCAATATGTTTAGGCCATTTCCCGCCGGATCGCAAAAAGGCGCGCGTGGTGTTTTTTCCCGGACGTCCGGCACTTATTTTGTGGCCGATGCTAACTTACCACTTCGTCCAATGTGTTGTCAGGGAATTGGCGGAATTGGAATGGTGTTCGTGCGTGTGTTACGGGGTGGAGGAGTGGGTTATCCCGATTTTTCCCGCGCTGTTTGGTCTGGCCGGTCGAATTTGGCGGTTAAGCCCTTGCACGATTTTTAATTTCCGTAATACTGGCCTGGTTCGGCGGGCAAATCGGATATGCTCTGTGCGTTGCATGCCAGATTCGGTCGGGGAAACCAGGAGCCCCTTGCCCATCTACTCACGAAATTGCGGCCCCTTACAACATTCAGCCGGTTTAACGACCGGGAAGGGCCTGAAGTCACGTTTTTGCAACGACAGTGTTTTTGCAACGACAGTGTTTTTGCAACGACAGTGTTTTTGCAACGACAGTGTTTTTGCAACGACAGTGTTTTTGCAACGGCAGTGTTTTTGCAACGGCAGTGTTTTTGCAACGGCAGTGTTTTTGCAACGGCAGTGTTTTTGCAACGGCAGTGTGCAAGATCTCCTTTGGTTACCGCAATAAAATAAGAGCCTCATACTCATGAATCCAATGCTTTTTTGGACGCAAATTCGCTTGGCCACCAGCGTTGTTGGCATGTTGGTGGCTCTCTCTTACCTGGCTTACGGCGTTGTGGTCGCTTTCGGCGGTTGAGACCGCGTTCCGAAACGAGTTCCCGGTGGTAGTTCATAAAAGCCCGGCATTTTCAAAATGCCGGGCTTTTATTTCGTATGTAAATTAGGGACGAGTCCTACATGAACGCCAACGGTGCGGGCGGCGCGGGGTGGAGCGTCGGTTTGTAGCGGTTAAAACGCCTGGGCGCGCCGATCTGCATGAGTGGGCAATTTGGGTTGATATAAAGGGTTTGTCAGCTCGGTATTTCGCGAGAAAAACTTCAGGGAAAATTATTTCGCCTAACTCTAAAACCTGCCAGGGGTTGGCAGCCTGCTAGCGTTTTTTTGGGCCAAATTTGGGTTTGCCCAATCGGCCTTTATCCGGCACACTCGAAGTAGGCGGCCGTCGTCCCTTGGGGTGCTGTATGCAGGTACCGCCACGGTTTACGGGCGCCGCGAATTCACATTTCGAGAATCTTGTTCAAGGCGATGGACATGAAACTTTGTTTGCATGTTTTTTTTGTAGCCGTCGTGTGTTTGGCGACCAGCCAAATTTCCCAGGCGCAATCTTGCGCGCCGTACAGGCTTCAATCGAAGGTCATATATGAGCAGCGTCCCGTGACGACGTATCGCTTGGAATATGAAACGGTTTATGAAGACCAGGAAATTGTTGTCCAGCGGCCGGTTTGGGAAACGCAAACCCGCGAGCGGCGTTATACCGTTCGCAAGCCGGTGACGGAAACCTCGTTTCGCGAAGAACGTTACACGGTCAGGCGCCCTGTCACCGAAACATCGTTTCGCGAAGAGACCTACAACGTCGTGACCTACGTGGAGGAAACGGCCGAGCGCGAGGAACGACGCATCGTAACGAAGCCCGTCTGGGAAAACCGAACGCGTGAAATCACCCAGACGGTGCAACGCCCAATTACGGAAACCGTCGTCCAGGAACGCACGCACACGGTTTATGACCCCGTCACGACCTACCAAGATCAGGTTGTCGATCAAGTAAGTTTTGTGGACACTCCGGTGGCGACGCCCGGCAGAACCCGCACCGGGCTCCAATGGCTGCGCGGGCAATGGGTGGCCGATGTCACGACCGGCGCCACCTATTGGCAGCGCGCCGGATTTTATTGGACCGCCAAACAAGCCCCGCCCGTTTATCAGGTGCAACGGCAGTACGTGCCGAATTTGGTCACGCAACAAGTCGCGCAAACGAGTTACCAACCGCGAACGGTCGTGGAAAAAATCCCCACGCAGGTCACGCGCATGGTGAACGAAACCTCCACGCGGCAGGAGCCGTATCGGGTGTTGCGTTACGAGCAGCATGAGGAAGTGCGGAAAATTCCTTACACCGTTCGGCGCCCGGTCACGAAGCAAGTCACTCGCCGCATACCCGTGACAACGCTCAGGTACGTGGAGCACGAAGAGGTTCGCAAAATTCCCGTGACCACCACGCGTTATGAATACGAAGAACGCGTGGAGCAGATTCCGGTCAAGGTGTATCGTATTCAAACCGAGCGCCAAGTGGTGCGCAAGCCGCGAACCGTGGTCAGACGGGTTCCTCACACCGAAATGAGGACCTACGCCCGCCGTGTCACGATGCGCGTGCCGATTGGCGGCGTGTCGTATGGCGAAGCGACGCCAATTGAGTCGTCGTATTATGGCGAAGCGACGCCGATTGTTGAATCGGCGCCGGCGCGGCGCACGGTCACGCGTAAGGCGGTCATTGAAGAAGAGCCGGCCGCGACAAACTCCGGGGCGCCCAGTCCTAGCGACCGGCAACCGGCTGTTGAAAAACTTCCCGC
The DNA here is from genome assembly GCA_024276655.1 of Planctomycetota bacterium. Taxonomy (GTDB): domain Bacteria; phylum Planctomycetota; class Planctomycetia; order Pirellulales; family Pirellulaceae; genus SZUA-33. The sequence goes on along the minus strand of JAJRWU010000190.1, from coordinate 1,168 downwards.
GGGCGATACCCAAAGTGCGACGCCCAAATCGGCCGCCATGAGACCCGTGCTCGAAACACAGACATTGCAGCTCACTCCGGCTGGCCAGCGCGGCGGCGGCGACCGTGAAGCGTAAAGGGCGCGAAGCGTAAAGGCCGCGAGAAAATGATTCACTCGATTAAAAGCCCGGCGTTTTCAAAATGCCGGGCTTTTTCTTTCCACGACGAGTGGCGTTTTTCTTCTACTTGTTTTAGCCGGCGCGCTGGGCGTCGTGTGGAATTGCCCGCTTGGCGATTGACAGCCCGCAAGCCAAGGGCGACATTGACTACCGCCGGTTCGCATTTCGTTTGACGGTTCGCCGCGAAATACGCTTATGTCGTCTCCTGAGTCTATTTCCGCTCTTTCTGGCGTCCGAGTGGCCCTCTTGGGCAAGTTCGGCGCCGTGAGCAAGCGAGAGGCCCTGCAATGCATTCGTCAGCATAGCGGGCTGCCGGTCGAACTCTCGGAAGCGGAATTGGTGGTTGTGGGCGTGGAGGAATTGCCCTTGGCGAGTCTGGAAGACGTGCTCACCCACGAAGACCGGGAGGCCGTCGACGCCGGCGAATTGGAAGTCATTTCCGAAACGGAGCTGTGGCGTCGGCTGGGTCTTCTCGACAGCGAACCGTTCGTGCGCAAGCTCTACACGCCAGCCATGTTGGCCGATTTGGTGGGGGCTCCGCTTTCGGCGGTTCGGCGTTGGGGCAAACGCGGTTTGATCGTCGCCCGTCGCGAGGTGCATCGTCTGCCGTACTACGATTTTCAGGAAGTCGCCACGGCGCGCCGGCTGGCCCAACTGCTCGCCGCGGGCGCCTCGCCCGACGCCATCGAGAAGAAGCTCGAAAAAATGGCGCAGTGGCTGCCCGACGTGAACCGCCCGCTTTCGCAACTTTCGGTGATCGTCGAGGGGCGAGACATTCTCCTCCGGCAAGGCGATGGACTCGTCGAAACGGGAGGACAACTCCGCTTCGATTTCGAAAACGCCGGCGCTGTCGAGTCGACGTCTTCGGTCAGTATGCAATCTGCGGAAAGCGCAAACGCCTCGCACGCCTCGTTGGAGGGACTGGCGAAAGATTTAGAGATTTTTGAAGCGGAAGGAAATCTCACCGAAGCAGCCGGTGTATGCCGAACCCTCCTGGCGGCGTTTGGTCCT
>JAJRWU010000189.1 GCA_024276655.1 Planctomycetota bacterium | reverse complement strand
TCTTGCAATTCCCGAATTTCGTCCGCGGTAAATTCCACCAAAAGCATCCTTGCTTTCCTCCGTCGAGAGCCAGTTCAATAACAAAAATGCACTATAACCCCTAAGGAAACTTTCAGACAATATCAATCACGGGCAGTATACCACCGCCGAAACGGGGCGCAGCGGGGCGGTTTCAATGGCCTCAAACTTCTGCAAGATTCGGCCCGAAAGTGTCTTCTGTTGCTGGTTCATAAATCACACCTTTTTATAAAATCGGGCGACTCGAACCGGTCGAGCCTATGCGGTGATCAAGCCGCGAACCCGAAAGTTATTTGCCAGAAAACAACCAATCGTGAACGTAATTTGAAACGGCAAGCAACCGGGCGTCGTCGATACGTTCGCGGTACAAGCTCGCCATATCTTCGCGTGCGTGCCCCATGAGTGCGTCAACTGCCACTTGGTCGCGACTACCGCCCGCTATCGTCTCGAAGCCGTGGCGCAATGCGTAGAAGCTCACGCCCGGCCGTTTGAGTTTGAGCGAACGCAACAGTTTGGCAAACTGCTTGCCGATTTCGTCGTTGGGTGTTTCGTTCTCGTTCAGGCGAACCCATTTTCTCCCTTGGCAGGTGAGGAACGCCAGCCCCGATTCTTCGTCGGCAATCGACGCCGGGCGAACCTTCAACGCCTCTTGAATCGCATCGACTGTTTTCTGCCACAGTGGACAACGCCGGTCGATCCCTGTTTTTGGTCGTGGGTAATCCACCCAACCCGCCTCAAGATCAATCGCCGAAATTGGCAGGTTGGCTATGTCTGTTTGTCCGAATCCGCAGTTGGCCCCCAGCAGAATCATGGCCCGCATCGGCTGCTTAGCGGCCGCCAGAATCGCCCGCAATTCCACGGCCTCAAACATTCGCGAACCCCTCGCCGCTCGAACCTGCCGAAGCGTTTTGCGGCTTGGCCGTTTGAAGCCCTGCCCGTATCGAATCGGGTGGTCAATCAGCCCTTCATCGTAGGCAAACTTAAAGAGAACGCGGGCTCGCCCGATTTCATTACCCGTGGAAGTCGGCCCCAGCGTCTTGGTGTATGTTGCGCGGAGTTTCTCGAAGTCGTCTTGCTTTAAGTCGTCCAGTCGGCGCCCGGCGCCAAACGCATTGATAACCCGCCCGCAAGTGTCTCGGTATTCTTTCCATGTCGTGGGCGTCAATTCGCCGGAATCAACGCGGCTTCGCTTGGTTGTCAGAAACCTATTCACAAGGTTGCGAATGGTTGGGCCGCTTTGTTTTGCCCGGGGCTTTCGCCCAGCAAGCAAGTCGTCTTTTGCTTCCAGCCATTCCTTTAGAGCCGCTTGTGGGTCGTTCCACTTACCAAAGTAATACAGCTTTCCCCGCACCTTTTTTGCCCATTTCCCAGACGCGTGAGCGTACAAAGGAAAATCCGATCTCGGTTTCGCCGGACGCAATTTGCCGTTAGACTTTGCCATTGCCGCGTTTCTCCCCTTGTGTAATGGAATGCGGTAATTCGTACGCCTGCCCGTTGCGCCGGGCGGGCGTCTTTCTTACGTCAATCATCATAACAGGCGTAGTAACGGGCGTACAGTGTATTTCACGGATAAAACGAAAGGACGGGAGAAACCCAAAAAAACACTACAAAACAAGCATGAAAACTTCTAATGCCCCGGTAGCTCAGTTGGATAGAGCATGGGATTTCTAATCCCAGGGTCGCAGGTTCAAGTCCTGCCCGGGGTGCTCCAATACGCGTAACACGCTTGTTTTCGGATCGCAAAAGTCAGAGCGTCGGTCTGGGGGTGAGAGAAAAAACCGGCCGGTGCTCAGAGCGAAGGGATTTTTCGCTGGCCGAAAAACCGGCGTAGGAAGATTCCCAGCGCGGCGTTTTAATATTTGCCGTCAGTGACGAGGAAATGCGTCGGTTTATTTAGGCTCTCGCCGCCGCTGGCCACCCACTGGGCGGTCCATTCGATCATGCATTCGGCGGAAAATTCGGGTTCGCCAAACAGGGCGCGTCCCTTGGCGCCGTTGCTGAGGAGGGCGGCGTCCGCCTCTTGGCCGACGATTTTCAAGGGCTTGTTGAAATACTCGGCGAACTGTTGGCAGACATCGCGGACGCGGAGTATTTTCGATCCCGCGATGTTGACCACCGCCGGCGGGCATTCCGCCGCCGCGAACGCTTGCAGCGTCATGGCGTTGGCGTCGGTCAGCCAGATCACATTCACATACCCGTTAGTGACATCGATTTCCCGTTCATGCATGACATCTTCGGCCATGTCGACCAGCACGCCGTAGCGAAGTTCGGTGGCGTAGTTGAGCCGCAGCGTGGCCAGCGGCGTTTGGAAACGGCGGCTGGCGAATTCCAGCAAGCGTTCGCGGCCCAAGGCGGCCATGGCGTATTCGCCCACGGGGTTGAGGTCGTCTGGTTCGAGAGAGCCTTGTCCGCTCACGGGCACGGGGCCGTATATGTTGCCCGATGAAAAAGCGACCAACCTGCCGTGTGGGAACCGCTCGCAAATTCTCGGCGGCAGCCAGCAATTCACGCCCCACATATGAGCCGGGTTGTTCGAGCCCCCAAACTTGAAGCCGGTCATGATCAGAACATTGGCGGCGTCGGGCAGAGCCTCCAAGGCGCCGGGTAGGAGCAAATCGGAGCTGATTGTTTCGACGCCCGCCTGCTGCAAACGAGCGCCAGCGCGGTGGTCGGAGAAACGGGAAACGGCGATCACTTTTCTTTTGCTTCCGGCCAAATCACTGGCGCGTTTGGCCATTCTCGCCAGGGAGGGGCCCATTTTCCCACCGGCGCCGAGAATGAGAATATCTCCCTCGAGACGTCCCAATACGTCGATCACGCGCTGGGGCGGAGCACTCAAGCAGTTTTCCAGCGAATCGACCGAAGTGGGAGGTGAATTGTGGTGATTCATTCTCGCGCCGTTCTGATTTCATGTTCGCACGTTGGGCGCCTCACGATGCGCCAACATTTTTAGGCAAGCGGCGGATAAGAAGTTACCAATGGTATTTTCTGGATCGCCAAAAATCCCGGCATATTGAAAATGCCGGGCTTTTAACTCGGTAAATTTCTATCTGCCGCTCGCCGTCGATTAGAACATGCCGACGCCTGTTTCTCCAGCGGGCGCCCCCGGCTTGCGGCTTGCATGGGGCTCACCCGCAAACACGCTGAGGCGTGTATTCCAACGGCGCGTTACGGCCGCGATACGCGGCGCCCCGGCAGTTTCAGGCGAATGCGATAGAGCGCGTATTTCACCGCGGCAGACGCCGATTTATCGCCCGTTTTATTTCTCGGCGCGGGCGCCGTGATGTAGAGCACGTTTGCGTCGGGGCCGCCGCCGAAAACACAATTGGTGGGCGCGCCGGGAACGGCTATCACCGCCAACGGCTCCCCTTGGGGACCAAACACATAAACGCCCGATTCCTTGCCTTTTCCGGCGGTGGCGTAGAGGTTGCCTTGTTGGTCGAGTGTCATGCCGTCGATGCCTCGGCTGGCGCCAAAGGAGAACAACACGCGTTTGTTGTTGAGCACGCCATTCTGGGCGACGCTGAAAACAAGCAACTGCCGCGGACCCGCAGGGCGGCTGTCGTTGTCGGCGATGTAAATCCGCCGACCGTCGAGCGAAAGCATGATGCCGTTCGGCTTGGAAACATCGCGGGTGGCCAATTTCGCCACGCCGTTGGAGTCAATGAAGAAGACACCTTCAAAATCGATTTCACGCGGCTCGTCGCCCTGGTAGCGAGGGTCTGTGAAATAAACGCGGCCTTGGGGCGTAATCGCTAAGTCGTTGGGACTGTTAAAGCGTTTGCCCCGCCAGTTGTCAGACAACGTCCTGACCTGCCCGCCGGGCGGCGTGATCGAAATACGACGGTTGCCGCCGTTGGCGCCTTCGCACACAACAAGATTGCCTTGGGCATCGTACATCTGACCGTTGGCTTTACCGCTAGGATGCCGAAAGACCTTCACTTCGCGCGAAGCGGGGTCGAAATGGTAGATCGTGTCGCCGATGTCCGAAAACAGAATGGCGTTGTCGGGCGCCAATGCAGGCCCCTCGGTAAAGGCGCCCTCCGCCCAAAGGAGTTCGAGTTTTGCATCGGGCGGAACAATACGAGCCTGGTCCGTGGGCTGGAATCCGCCGGCGTTCGGCAGCACGGTTTGGGCGTTCGCGCCGGGCCCCATAACCAGCAAGAGGAGCGCCGCTCCGAGCGGGATCGAACACCGCCGGCAGACCGCCGAATCGAATAATTGCACAAACGTCATGACCAGCCGACCTCCCAGGAATATCGCTACGGTTCTCATGCTTCACGCGGCTTGATAGGCGACGCGAGGCAGCTTCAAGATCCCTAGTATAAACGAGCGGGCGGCTCGGCGGGCGTTTGTCAGGAGCAGTCCCGAAATAAGTTCCCGGTTGTAGCTCAAAAAAGCCCGGCATTTTCAAAATGCCGGGCTTTTATACTTCACGCGGCTGGCAATGGCTCGTTTAACGGCAAGCCGAAGGCGACTGCGTTTTCTGTTCTGTCCGAACGCGTGGGCTCAAAACACAGCCGCCTTCGGCTTGCCGTTAAACGAAAAAAACGACATTTTCATCCGCG